>NZ_LDUL01000089.1:0-19258 GCF_001043615.1 Burkholderia sp. LK4 | reverse complement strand
GTTGCTTAACTGAACGGCATTAGCCCCGAGGGGCGCCTTTTGCGTGATGATTGCCGCGAACCGCGCTCAGTGCTGCTGCGCGATGCCGATCTTCAGCATGACCTGGTCGACGATCTGTTCGGGCGTCAGCTCGATGCTGACCTGGATCGCTTCGTCCGGGCCCGGTTCCTCGAGCGTGTCGAGCTGGCTCTTCAGCAGCGACGGATCGAAGAAATGGCCGGTGCGGCTCTTCAGGCGCTCGTGCAACACCTCGAACGAACCCTTCAGATACACGAACCGCACGTCGGTGTCGGTGCCGCGCAGCACGTCGCGGTACGACCGCTTCAGCGACGAGCACGTGAACACGGCCGTCTCGCCCGCGCGCTGCTTTTCCTCGATGGCCGCGCGAATCGTGCGCAGCCACGGCCAGCGGTCGTCGTCGGTCAGCGGAATGCCGTGATGCATCTTTTCCTTGTTCGCCGCGCTGTGAAACGCGTCGCCGTCGGTATAGCTGCACGACAGGCGTTCCGCCAGCATTTCGCCGATTCGCGACTTGCCCGCGCCCGACACGCCCATTGCGATCAGAATCATTGACTACCCCTTGTTACAGAACCATGCTCAGCAGCAGTGTAAAGCCGAGGCCGAGCACCGAGATGATCGTTTCGAGCAACGACCAGGTCTTGAACGTCTGACCGACCGTCATCCCGAAGTATTCCTTGATCAGCCAGAAGCCGCCGTCGTTCACGTGCGAGAAGATCAGCGAGCCCGAGCCCGTGGCGAGCACCAGCAGCTCCGGGCTGACCGTCGTGCCGGCTGCCGCCGCGATCGGCGCGACGATGCCGCAGGCCGTCGTCATCGCGACCGTCGCCGACCCCGTCGCGAGACGCATCAGCGCCGCGACGAACCAGCCGAGCAGCAGCGGCGACAGGTGCGCATGCTTCGCCGTCTCGACGATCTGCTGCGAGATCCCGCTGTCGCGCAGGACGCCGCCGAAGCCGCCGCCCGCGCCGACGATCAGCGTGATGCCGGCGATCGGTGCGAGACACTCGCCGCAGAACTTCTGGATCTGGTCGCGGTTGAAGCCCTGCAGCTTGCCGAACGTGAAGAAGCTCACGAGCACGGCGATCAGCAGCGCGACGTCCGAGTTGCCGGCAAAGCGCAGCAGGTTGTTCGGCAGCGATTTCGGCGTGAACAGCAGGTCGGCCCAGCTGCCGACGAGCATCAGCACGACGGGCAGCAGGATCGTGAACAGCGTGATGCCGAAGCTCGGCAGTTCGCGCTTGCGGCCGTCGGCGTGCGAGTCGACGAACTGCGACGCGAGCGGGTTGTTTTCCGGCAGCTTCACGAACTTCGAGATCGTCAGCGCGAACAGCGGGCCCGCGATGATCGCGGTCGGCACGCCGACGATCAGGCCGAACGCGATCGTCTTGCCGATATCGGCGCCGTATTGCTGGACGGCCAGCAGCGCGGCCGGGTGCGGCGGGATCAGGCCGTGCACGACGGACAGGCCGGCCACCATCGGCAGGCCGACGACGAGCAGCGACTTGCCGGTGCGCTTCGCGACGTTGAACGCGATCGGGATCAGCAGCACGAAGCCGACTTCGAAGAACACCGGCAGGCCGACGATGATCGCGACGAACATCATCGCCCAGTGGATGTTCTTCTCACCGAACCAGTCGATCAGCGTGGTCGCGATCCGTTCGGCGCCGCCCGATTCGGCCATCATCTTGCCGAGCATCGTGCCGAGGCCGACGACGATCGCGATGTGGCCGAGCGTACCGCCCGTGCCCGCCTCGAACGACTTGACGATCTTGTCCATCGGCATGCCGACGACGAGGCCGAGGCCGAGCGAGACGATGATCAGCACCAGGAACGGGTAGATCTTGTAGCGCGCGATCATCAGGATCAGCGCGGCAATCGCGATCAGCGTGAATACGAGCAGCATGCTGCCTTGGACAGCCCCCATGTGGACTCCTCCTAGAATTGTTCGAACCGGGCGCGTTGTTGCGAGTATGCCCGGCTATGCAGGTCTCCGGAACACGGGGGGTACCCACCCCGTCAGGACGCTGAATTTTACTTATCTTTACGGTCCGCGGATAGAACCGGTTCCATCAGCAAAAACCCTCGGTAAAACAAGCACTAAGCGCTTGTCTTCCGAGGGTCAAACCGTCATCTCGTACAAGTCTTAACGGGGAAGCTGGCTCGCGGCTTGCGCGAGGCGCGTGACTTCGGCCCAGTCCTGCGCGGCGAGCGCGGCCTTCGGCGTGAGCCACGAGCCGCCGACGCACACCACGTTCGGCAGCTTCAGGAAATTCGGCGCGGTTTCGACCGTGATGCCGCCGGTCGGGCAGAACTTCAGCGCCGGGAACGGGCCGTGGAACGCCTGCAGCATCGGCACGCCGCCCGCTTGTTGAGCGGGGAAGAACTTCACGATCTCGTAGCCGAATTCGAGTGCCTGGATGATGTCGCTCGGCGTCATCACGCCCGGCAGCAGCGGCAGGCCCGCGTCGAGCGACGCGAGGTGCAGCTCTTTCGTCAGGCCCGGCGACACGCCGAACTTCGCGCCCGCACGCTTCGCCTGCTCGCAATGCTCGGGCTTCGTGATCGTGCCGACGCCGACGACGATGTCGTCCGCGAGCTGGCTCGCGCGCTGGATCGCTTCCAGGCCAGCCGGCGTGCGCAGCGTGATCTCGAGTACCTTCACGCCGCCCGCGTGCAACGCGCGCGACACGTGTTCACCCTGCTCGACCGAGTCGAACGCGAGCACCGGGATGACCGGGCCCAGCTTCACGATTTCAGCAATCGTCTTCATTGAATTGGCTCCTTGAAATTCATGCGGCGACGTGGGCGGCCGATTCGCCGACCAGCGCGCCGAAAACCGATGCGCCCTGCTCGGCCGGCGCGGCGGCCGCGCGGAACACGCCGAACAGTTCACGCCCGAAACCGACCTCGTTCTCGGCCTGGTGCAGCGGCTGCGCGACCGGGCGCGCCTGCCACTCGGCGGCGTCGACCTCGATGTCGAGCACGCCGGCTTCGGCGTCGATCACGAGCGTATCGCCCGTCTTCACCTTGCCGAGCGGGCCGGCCAGCAGCGCTTCCGGCGACACGTGGATCACGGCCGGCACCTTGCCCGACGCGCCCGACATGCGGCCGTCGGTGACGAGCGCGACGTGGAAGCCCTGATCCTGCAGCACGCCGAGCAGCGGCGTCAAACGGTGCAGCTCGGGCATCCCGTTCGCGCGCGCGCCCTGGAAGCGCACGACCGCGACGAAATCGCGCTTCAGCTCGCCGCGATCGAAGGCCTCCTGCACGGCTTCCTGCGAATCGAACACGATCGCGGGCGCCGTCACCTTGCGGTGCTCGGGCGCGACCGCCGAAATCTTGATCACGCCGCGGCCGAGCCGGCCCTGCATCAGGCGCAGGCCGCCGTCCGGCTGGAACGGGTCGCGGATGCCGCGCAGCACCTTCGTGTCGTGGCTCTCGGCCGCGCCGTCGACCCACGTCAGCTTGCCGTCGATCAGCTTCGGCTCCTTCGTGTAGTGCGACAGGCCCTTGCCCGCGACGGTCGTCACGTCTTCATGCAGCAGCCCGCCTTCGAGCAGGTTGCGCACCAGGAAGGCCACGCCGCCCGCCGCGTGGAAATGGTTCACGTCGGCCTTGCCGTTCGGGTAGATCTTCGCGAGCAGCGGCACGACGGCCGACAGTTCGTCGAAGTCGTTCCAGTCGATCAGGATGCCGGCCGCGCGTGCGATCGCGACGAGGTGCAGCGTGTGGTTGGTCGAGCCGCCCGTCGCGAGCAGCGCGACGATCCCGTTGACGATCGCCTTCTCGTCGATCACATGGCCGATCGGCGTGTAGTGGCCGCGTTCGACGGTCAGATCGAGCACGCGGCGCGCGGCCTCGGCCGTCAGCGCGGTGCGCAGCGGCGTGTGCGGATGAACGAATGCCGAGCCCGGCAGGTGCAGCCCCATCAGCTCCATCAGCATCTGGTTGCTGTTCGCGGTACCGTAGAACGTGCAGGTGCCGTGGCCGTGATACGCGGCCGATTCGGCTTCGAGCAGTGCGTCGCGGCCGACCTGGCCGGTCGCGAACTGCTGGCGGATCTTCGCCTTGTCGTCGTTCGACAGGCCGCTCGTCATCGGGCCGGCCGGCACGAAGATCGTCGGCAGGTGGCCGAACTGCAGCGCGCCGATCAGCAGGCCCGGCACGATCTTGTCGCAGATGCCGAGGCAGAGCGCCGCGTCGAACATGTTGTGCGTGAGCGCGATCGCCGTGCCCATCGCGATTGCCTCGCGCGAGAACAGCGACAGCTCCATCCCCGGGTTGCCCTGCGTGACGCCGTCGCACATCGCCGGCACCCCGCCCGCGAACTGCGCGACGCCGCCGTTCTCGCGCGCGGCCGCCTTGATGATCTCGGGGAAATCCTTGTACGGCGCGTGCGCGGACAGCATCTCGTTGTACGAGGACACGATGCCGATGTTCGGCTCGCGGATCGCCTTGATCGAGAACTTGTCGTTGCCCTCGAGGCCCGCGAAGCCGTGCGCGAGGTTCGCGCACGACAGCGCGCCGCGTGCCGGGAACTTGCCCTGCGCGCCGTCGATGCGCTGCAGATAGGCGGAACGGGTCGATTGGCTGCGGGCGATCACGCGTTCGGTGACCTTCGCCAGAGTGGGGTGCAGCGATGTCATGCTGGGCGCTCCTGTATGCCGGCCGACACCGGCGGTTGGAATCGTGGGGACGATCGAGTGCATCGAACGAACGAAGCCAGTCTAGTAGAAAAACTACAAGCGCGCAATGTCGATCCGCATGCGCGCAACTCCTATTCCCGCCACCAGCAAGGGTTTACCTAGTGAAAACCCTAATCTTCGGTATCCCGCACGCGATGAAACATCGACGAATCAGCTAGTAATTCCATGTAGATTTTCTACAATTCGATTGCGATACACTCGCTCATCCGAACCCGATTTCTGCCCGCCCGTCCCATGCTGCCCCGCATTGAAGCGATCCGCGCCGAGTTGCGCCCGTCCGAGCGCAAGCTCGCCGACTACATCCTCGCCGCGCCGCGCGAGGTGCTCGACCTCGCGATGACCGAGCTGTCGACGCGCGCGGGCGTCAGCCAGCCGACGATCGCGCGGTTCTGCCAGGCGCTCGGCTGCAGCGGCTTCCGCGAATTCAAGATCCGGCTCGCGCAAAGCGTCGCGCCGGGCGTGTCGTCGGTCTATCGCGACGTCGAGCCCGACGAACCGGCGCCCGGCATCATCGGCAAGGTGTTCGACCGCACGATCGGCGCGCTGATCGAGGTGCGCAACAGCCTGTCGGCCGGCAGCGTCGCCGAAGCGATCGCGCTGCTGTCGAACGCATCGCGGATCGAGTTCTACGGCGCCGGCGGCTCCGGCATCGCCGCGCAGGACATCCAGCACAAGTTCTTCCGGCTCGGCGTGCCGAGCGTCGCGTATTCGGACCCGCACACGTTCTCGATGTCGTCGGCGCTGCTCGGGCCGCACGACGTCGTCGTCGCGATCTCGAACACCGGCCGCACGCGCGACATCGTCGACGCCGCGCGCTCCGCGCTCGCGTGCGGCGCGAAAGTCGTCGCGATCACGCAGAGCCATTCGCCGCTCGCGAAGCTCGCGACGGTGAGCCTCGCGTCGAACGTCGCGGAGGAAACCGACGTGTTCTCGCCGATGACGTCGCGGATGTCGCATCTCGCGATCGGCGACATCCTCGCGGTCGGCGTCGCGCTGTCGCGCGGCCCCGCGCTCATGGAACGTGTCGGCCGCGCGAAGGAGGCGATCACGCGCCGCCGGATCGACGACGGCACGAAGGATTGAGCAGGCGGCAGGCAGAGCGCACGTAAACGACGAACGGCGCCCCGAGGGGCGCCGTTGCGCAGGGTTCCGCACCGGCAACCGCGCCGGCCGCGCCGCTCAAAACGGCTTGATCACGACCAGCGCGACCGCCGCGAGCATGCCGAGCACCGGCAGCTCGTTGAACACGCGATACCACTTGTCGGTGCGGCGGTTCTCGCCACGCTCGAACACCCGCAGCAGGTGCCCGCAATAGGCGTGATAGACGATGAGCAGCAGCACGACCGTCACCTTCGCGTGGATCCAGCCCTGCCCCTGCCCAATGCCGATCGAGAGCCACAGCCACAACCCGCAGGCCAGCGCCGGCACCGCGATCATCGTCATGAAGCGGAACAGCTTGCGCGCCATCAGCAACAGGCGCCGCACGGCGGCCGGATCGGTTTCCATCGCCAGGTTCACGTAGATGCGCGGCAGGTAGAAGAGCCCCGCGAACCACGCGGCGATCAGTACGATATGGAACGTCTTGACCCAGAGCATCGCCATCGGTTGTGTGCCTCGCTTGTTATTGGCGGCCTTCGCCGTGCCCGAGCACGACGTACTTCAGCGACGTCAGCCCTTCCAGGCCGACGGGGCCGCGTGCGTGCAGCTTGTCGTTCGAGATGCCGATTTCCGCGCCGAGGCCGAATTCGAAACCGTCCGCGAAACGCGTCGACGCGTTGACCATCACGCTCGCCGAATCGACTTCGCGCAGGAACCGCATCGCGCGGTCGTGATCCTCGGTGACGATCGCATCCGTGTGATGCGAGCCGTAATGGTTGATGTGCTCGATCGCGGCATCGAGGCCGTCGACGACCTTGATCGCGAGCACCGGCGCGAGATACTCGGTGTGCCAGTCTTCCTCGGTGGCATCGACGAGCGGGCCGACGCCCGCATCGGCGAGCACCGCGCGCGCGGCCGCATCGACGCGCAGCTCGACCTGCTTGTCGCGATACAGCTTGCCGAGCGGCGGCAGCAGCGTCGCCGCGACACCGCTCGCGACGAGCAGCGTCTCCATCGTGTTGCAGGTGCCGTAGCGGTGCGTCTTCGCGTTGTCGCAGACGGTCAGCGCCTTTCCGAGGTCGGCGCGATCGTCGACGTACACGTGGCAAATGCCGTCGAGGTGCTTGATCATCGGCACGCGCGCCTCGTTGATCAGGCGCTCGATCAGGCTCTTGCCGCCGCGCGGCACGATCACGTCGACGTATTCGGTCATCGTGATCAGCTTGCCGACCGCCGCGCGATCGGCCGTCGCGACGACCTGCACCGCGTCCTGCGGCAGGCCGGCGGCTTCGAGCCCTTCGCCGATCAGCTTCGCGAGCGCCGCGTTCGATTCGAGCGCTTCGGAGCCGCCGCGCAGGATCGTCGCGTTGCCCGACTTCAGGCACAGCGCGGCCGCGTCGATCGTCACGTTCGGGCGCGATTCGTAGATGATGCCGATCACGCCGAGCGGCACCCGCATCTGGCCCACCTGGATTCCGCTCGGGCGGTACTTGAGGTTGCCGATCTCGCCGATCGGATCGGCCAGCGACGCCACCTGGCGCAAGCCCTCGACCATCGTCTTCAGCGCCTTGTCCGACAGCGTCAGGCGGTCGACGAACGCTGCATCGAGCCCCTTTTCACGGGCACGGGCGACATCGCGGGCATTTGCGTCCTTCAGTGCCTGCGCGTCGCGTTCGATCGCGCGCGCCACGGCGTCGAGTGCCGCGTTCTTCGCGGCCGTGCTGGCGCGCGCCATCGCGCGGGAAGCGTGCCGGGCGCGACGGCCCAGGTCGGTCATGTACTGATCGATATCCATCGTGTGACTCGAGAAGCGCGCCGCGCTGGGCGGCATGAATTCGTGGGGAAGCGTGGACGGCGGCCGGAGAGCCGCGCCCGTGATCGAAACATTGTATGCGGGTTGCGCAGCGCGCGCTGAAGGCCCGGACGGGACTTAGCGTCGCACGCGACCCGCGGTCGGCGGTCGCTCGCCGCGGGCACCGGCCACCGTCATCGCGAGCTGGAACAGCCCGTCCCACGGATCGGGCGGCGGTTCGTCCTGCGTGCGGCGGCCCGGCACGACGGCCGTGAGCCCCTTGACCTGCCGGTCGAGCTTCGCGGCAAACGCGAGTGCCTTCTCGAGCACGGCTTCCGACACGCGGTTCAGCGCGGGGCCGATCAGCCGCTCGCGCGGCCCCCATACGCGGTTCTCGCGCAGCAGCGTCGCCAGCGGCTTGCCGGCCGTCGTGCCGCGCTTGATCCGCAGCAGCGTACGCAGTTCCTCGACGACGGCCCACATCACCAGCACGATCGCCTCGCCCTCGCCCTTCAGCCCGTCGATCATCCGCGCGAGCCGCGCGGCGTCGCCGGCGAGCATCGCTTCGTTCAGCTTGAAGACGTCGTAACGCGCGACGTTCAGCACCGCGTCGTGCACCTGTTCGAACGACAGCGCGCCCTGCGGATACAGCAGCCCGAGCTTCTGGATTTCCTGGTGCGCGGCGAGCAGGTTGCCTTCGACGCGCTCGGCGATGAACTGCAGCGCGCGCCGCCCGTCCTCGCCGGGCGCGGCGCGCTGGCCCTGCATCGCGAGACGCTGGCCGATCCAGTTCGGCAGCTGCGCGCGGTCGACCGGATCGATCTTCAGCGCGACGCCGCCGTTCTGCAGCGCGGTAAACCAGGCGGATTTCTGCGTGGCCGCGTCGAGGCGCGGCAACGTGACGAGCATCAGCGCGTCGGGGTTGGGCGTGGCCGCGAGCGTCTTCAGTGCATCGGCGCCTTCCTTGCCGGGCTTGCCCGACGGAATGCGCAGCTCGATCAGCTGGCGCTCGCCGAACAGCGACATCGCCTGGGTCGCGCCGAGCAGCACGCTCCAGTCGAAACCGCGCTCGACCGTATGCACCGAACGCTCGGTGAAGCCGGCCGCGCGTGCGGCCGCACGAATGCGGTCGCACGCCTCCTGCGCGAGCAGCGGCTCGTCGCCGTACACGGTATAGAGCCCGGCCAACCCCTTCGCGAGGTGCGGCTCCAGTGCATCAAGTCGCAATTGCATCGGTGCGTATGCCGTCGATCAGAGCGGCGGCGGCGGCAACGGCGCGCGCGGCGCGACACCCGGCACCACGTCTTCCGGCGCCGGCGTCAGCGAGTGGACGATCGCGAGACGCCGCATCAGCTGGTCGACCGCGTCGTTCTGCATGTCGCCGTACAGGATGTCGGCTTCCTGCGCCTTCGCGTTCGTGTACTGGTCGCTGTACGTCATCGCGCGATTCAGCGCGATCGCGCTCGGCGGGATCAGCACGGTGCCGTCCTTGCTCGTGAGCGTGTAGGTCAGCGTATAGAACAGTGCGTATTCCTGCGCCGAGCCGTACTTGTTGAGCGTCAGCGTATTCTGACCGCGCGACTCCGACATGCGCAGCACGGCGTCGGCGTCGTCCGCCGACTTGACGATCTTCGTGTCGCTGCCGGCCTCGACGAGGCGCACGAAGCGCGCTTCGACCGGCGCCGGCGCGCCGACGATCAGCAGGTGCTTGAACGCGTAGTCCTGCTGGCCGCGCAACTGGAAGCCGCATGCCGACAGCGCGACCGCGCTGCCGACGGCGAGCATCAAAAACGATCTGCGGATCACCTTCGCTCCTTCTGGGTACGTCCGACGGCCGGCGGCCGTCAGACGACGATGTTCACGAGGCGGCCCGGCACGACGACGATCTTCTTCGCCGGCTTGCCGTCGCTGAACTTCGCGAACGCTTCGTCGGCCACCGCCGCAGCTTCGATCGCCTCGCGGCTCGCGTCCTTCGCGACCTTCAGCGCGCCGCGCACCTTGCCGTTCACCTGCAGCACGAGTTCGATCTCGGCCTGCTCGAGCGCGGCCTCGTCGACCTTCGGCCACGGTGCGTCGAGCAGCGGACCGAATTCGTCCGCATAGCCGAGCGCCTTCCACAGCTCGAACGTGACGTGCGGCACGACCGGGTACAGCACGCGCAGCAGCACGCCGTACGTTTCGCGCAGCACGCCGGGCGTCGCGCCCTTCGCGCCGTCGATCGCGTTCAGCATCTTCATCGCGGCCGACACGACCGTGTTGTACTGCAGGCGCTGGTAATCGAAATCGGCCTGCTTCAGCACGCTGTAGATTTCGCGGCGCAGCGCCTTGTCGGCTTCGCCGAGCGCGGCCGCATCGAAGCCCGCGCGCGCGGCGAGCGCTTCACTGTTCGTCGCACCGAAGCTCCACACGCGGCGCAGGAAGCGGCTCGCGCCCTCGACGCCCGCACCCGACCATTCGAGCTGCTGCTCGGGCGGCGCGGCGAACATCGTGAACAGGCGCGCGGTGTCGGCGCCGTACTGGTCGATCAGCACCTGCGGATCGACACCGTTGTTCTTCGACTTCGACATCTTCTCGATGCCGCCGAGCACGACCGGCTGGCCGTCCGTGTTCAGCGTCGCGCCGACCGGGCGGCCCTTGTCGTCGTGCGTGACCGTCACGTCGGCCGGGTTGTACCAGGTCTTCTTGCCGGAAGCGTCTTCACGGTAGAACGTCTCGTTCAGCACCATCCCCTGCGTGAGCAGGTTCTTCGCGGGCTCGCCGAACTTCACGAGGCCGAGGTCGCGCATCACCTTGGTCCAGAAGCGCGAATACAGCAGGTGCAGGATCGCGTGCTCGATGCCGCCGATGTACTGATCCATCGGCATCCAGTAGTCGGTGCGCGCGTCGACCATCGTGTCGGCGTCCGGCGCCGTGTAGCGCGAGAAGTACCACGACGAATCGACGAAGGTGTCCATCGTGTCGGTTTCGCGCTTCGCGGCCGCGCCGCACTTCGGGCACGAACAGTTCAGGAACGCTTCCGACTTCGCGAGCGGGTTGCCCGAGCCGTCCGGCACGAGGTCTTCCGGCAGCACGACGGGCAGATCCTGCTCGGGCACCGGCACATCGCCGCACGACGGGCAGTGGATGATCGGGATCGGCGTGCCCCAGTAGCGCTGGCGCGACACGCCCCAGTCGCGCAGGCGCCACGTGACCTGCTTGTCGCCGAAACCGCCGGCGTTCAGGTCGGCCGCGACCGCGTCGACGGCTTCCGTGTAGCGCAGGCCGTCGTACTTGCCGCTGTTCACGCAGACCGCGGTTTCCTTGTCGCCGTACCACTCCTGCCATGCGTCGAGCGAGTACTGCTGGCCTTCGGCCGAGATCACCTGCCGGATCGGCAGGTCGTATTTCTTCGCGAACGCGAAATCGCGCTCGTCGTGGCCCGGCACGCCCATCACCGCGCCTTCGCCATAGCTCATCAGCACGTAGTTGCCGATCCACACCTCGACCGGCTCGCCGGTCAGCGGGTGCGTGACCGAGAAGCCGGTCGCGACGCCCTTCTTCTCCATCGTCGCGACGTCGGCCTCGGCGACCCCGCCGCGCTTGCATTCGTCGATGAACGCGAGCAGCTCGGGCTTGTCCTGCGCGAGGCGCGTGGCCAGCGGATGCTCGGCCGCGATCGCGCAGAACGTGACGCCCATGATGGTATCGGCGCGCGTCGTGAACACGCGCAGCAGCTTCTTCTCGCCGTCGAGTTCGTACGGGAAGCCGAAGTTCACGCCGAAGCTCTTGCCGATCCAGTTCTGCTGCATGATCTTCACGCGCTCGGGCCAGCCGAGGCCGTCGAGGTCGTTCAGCAGCTCATCCGCGTACTGCGTGATGCGCAGGTAGTACATCGGGATCTCGCGCTTCTCGACGAGCGCGCCCGAGCGCCAGCCGCGGCCGTCGATCACCTGCTCGTTCGCGAGCACGGTCTGGTCGACCGGGTCCCAGTTCACGGTGCCCGTCTTCTTGTACGCGATGCCCTTCTCGAGCATCTTCAGGAACAGCCACTGGTTCCACTTGTAGTAGTCCGGCTTGCACGTCGCGATCTCGCGCGACCAGTCGATCGCGAGGCCCATCGACTGCATCTGGCCCTTCATGTAGTCGATGTTGTCGTAGGTCCACTTCGCGGGCGGCACGCCGTTCGCCATCGCGGCGTTCTCGGCCGGCATCCCGAACGCGTCCCAGCCCATCGGCATCAGCGTGTTGTAGCCGTTCATCCGCAGATAGCGGTACATCACGTCGTTGATCGTGTAGTTGCGCACGTGACCCATGTGCAGCTTGCCGGACGGGTACGGCAGCATCGACACGCAGTAGAACTTCGGCTTCTGCGAATCTTCCTGCGTCTTGTAGGCATCGGCTGCGCGCCAGTCGCCCTGGGCGGCGGCTTCGACGTCGGCGGGTACGTATCTCTCGTGCATGGTGTGGTTCGGACTAGGCTTTAAGCGGCGCGACGGCGCGCGCAGGAGTGGATCGAAAATCGTGCTTGCCCGGCGGACCCGCAGGTTCGCTGTTGCCGACCTGTTCACGGTTTCCGGGAATTTTCCGGGTAACCCGCAGCATGCCCGGGTAGCCTGGAAAATTCCGGGTTACCTGAAAAGAGCCTGCCAACCGGGAAAAACGTTGATTATACCGCCCGCGCCGGCCCATTCGACCGGTCTTGCGGCGTGCGGCCCGATCCCGCGCCAGGGACGGGCCCGCCGGATCCGCTCAGCGGTTGGCCGGCACGGCAGGCGCCGCCGCGGCACCGCCCGCCTGCGGCGGCACGTCGGTCACGAAGCCGATCCGCGTGAGGCCGGCGGCCTGCGCGGCGCCCATCACCTGCGCAATCACGTCGTAGCGGGTCGCGCGCGATGCTCGCAGCCGCAGTTCGGGCGGCGCGCCGCCCGCGGCGGCGGCCCGGAAGCGCGCGGGCAGCGCGTCGAGCGCCACCGGCGTGTCGTCCCAGTACAGCTTGCCCGCGTCGTCGATCGACAAGGTGACGGATTGCGGCGTGTCGCGCGCGACGCTGGCCGCGACCTTCGGCAGGTCGAGCCGGATCGCATGCGTCATCAGCGGCGCGGTGATGATGAAAATGACGAGCAGCACCAGCATCACGTCGATCAGCGGCGTCATGTTGATCTCCGCCATCGGCGCGGACGTCTTGTGGTGCTCGAGTCCGCCGAATGCCATGGTCGCTCCTCCGGAATGGACGCGTCAGGCTTCCTGCGCGCACACGAACACGTGCAGGTCGCGCGCGAAACCGTCGAGTTCCTCGGCGAGCTGCCGCACGAGCCGCCCGAGGATGTTGTAGGCCAGTACCGCGGGAATCGCGACCACGAGCCCGAACGCGGTCATGATCAGCGCCTCGCCGACCGGCCCCGCGACGTTCTCGATCTGCGCCTGCCCGCTCGCGGCGATGCTGCCGAGCGCGTGATAGATGCCCCACACGGTGCCGAGCAGCCCGACGAACGGCGCGGTGCTGCCGATCGACGCGAGCAGCACCTGGCCGAACTCGAGGCGCCGCTGCGAGCGCAGCATCGCGTGCCGCAACGCACGCAGCACGCGTTCGCTGCGCTCGACGCGCGCGGCCAGCGCGGCCGGGTCGTGCTCGTCGGCCGCATCGCGCGCGGCTTCGGCGAGCGGCACGAACACGCGCTCTCGATCGGCGCCGGCGAGCGCGGTGATGCCCGCGTCGAGCGACGGCGCGCGCCAGAACGCGGCGAGCGCGCGCGGCCCCTGCCGCTTCGCGCGGACCAGCAGCCAGGCTTTCATGAGCAGGAAGCACCAGCTGGCGACGGACATCGCCAGCAGCACATAGGCGACGGCATGCGTGATCGCATCGCCGCTTTCGAGGTAGTGGACAACGCCGGTGGGTATCGCCATCGGAGTTTCCCCGTGAGGTCAGCGCAGGCCGAGCACGTCCTGCATGTCGAACAGGCCGGCGCCGCGCGCCGACAGGAAGCGGACCGCGCGCAGCGCGCCCTGCGCATACGACACGCGGCTCGACGACTTGTGCGTGATCTCGATGCGCTCGCCGATCCCGGCGAACAGCACGGTGTGATCGCCGACGATGTCGCCGCCGCGCACCGCCGCGAAGCCGATCGACGACGGATCGCGTTCGCCCGTCACGCCGTGGCGGCCGTACACCGCGCAATCGTCGAGCGAGCGCCCGAGCGCGCCGGCGACCGCTTCGCCCATCATCAGCGCGGTGCCCGACGGCGCGTCGACCTTGTGGCGGTGATGCGCCTCGATGATCTCGATGTCGTAGCCGTGCGAGAAGTGCTTCGCCGCGAATTCGAGCAGCTTCAGCGTGACGTTCACGCCGACGCTCATGTTCGCCGCGAACACGATGCCGATCTTGCCCGCCGCGGCCTGCAGCCCGGCCTTCTGCTCGGCGGTGAAGCCGGTCGTGCCGATCACGAGCTTCACGTCGTGGCGCAGCGCGGCCTCGATATGGGCCATCGTGCCTTCCGGACGCGTGAAGTCGATCAGGTAGTCGGCCTGCGCGAACACGGCGTCGAGATCGGCGGTCAGCCTGACCCCGGTTTCCTTGCCGAGGAACGCGCCGGCGTCCTGGCCGAGGAACGGCGAATCGGCGCGGTCGAGCGCGCCGACGAGCTGCGCGTCGGAATCGTTGAGAACGGCTTCGATCAGCATCCGGCCCATACGGCCCGATGCGCCGGCAATCGCAATCTTCATGGCTTTCTACACGACAGGTCTAAAGGCGGGCGGCGCATGCCGCCCTGTTTCCGCGCGCGGGTTTACTGCGCCGGCGCGGTGAGCGGCTGGTTCTGCAGCGTGTCGGAACCTTGCGGGCCGACCGGCGGCGACGCCTCGTTCGACGCGTTCGGCGGCGGCGGACGATGGAACTGGAACTGCGGCTGGATCGCCGGAACCGCGCCCGGCGGCTGGCCGCCCGGCACCGGCGCACCGCCGGAAGCCTGCGTGGACGGCGTGAACCGCCGCGCGGCCGTGCCCTGGCCCGACACCTGGTTGGTCGCGCGGTTCGCCGCGCGGGCGGCCTGCGCGTTCGCATCCTGGTCGACCACCGCGCCGGACGCCGGCACGGTGGACGGGCTCGCGACCGTCTCCGGCGCCGGCGCGCTCGCCGCCTGTGCGGCGCTCGCGGCGGCGGCAGCCTCGGCGGCCTTCTTCGCCGCTGCGGCCGCCTTCGCCTTCTTGCCGCCACGGTCGCCGTCGATGTCGGCCAGCAGGTCGAGTTCCGAAGGCAGGTTGTCCGCCCCCGTCCAGCCCGCGACGCGATCGCCCGAGAACGTCACGACGAGATCGCGCTGCTGGACGACCGCCGTCGAGCCGCGCTTGAAGTAGAAGAGGTAATCCCAGCGGTCGGCGTGGAACATGTCCGCCAGCAGCGGGGTGCCGAGCAGCGCGCGTACCTGCTCGCGCGACATGCCGACCTGCAGCTGCGAGGCTTTCTCCTGCGACACGAAGTTGCCTTGCACGACGGTGATCCGGTAGGGGGTGATGCTCTGCGCGATGCGCTGCGTCACGCTGTCGTACGACGAACAACCAGCCAGCGCGGCAACGGCGGCGGCAGCGATGATGACACTCCGCATGCGGCTCCTCTGAAAGTGCGAAAGAGATTCTGGAATCATTTCCCTCACCGTGCAGGCCCGCGTCGCAGGCCGCGCGTGTTTCTGGAACGGCGAAAAGCCGGTAACATTGAAGCCCTGCATTGTACTCTAGGGATGCCTAGCCATGACCAATCCTACGGATCTCAAGAATATCGGGCTAAAGGCCACCCTACCGCGCCTCAAGATTCTCGAGATCTTCCAGCAAAGCCCGGTGCGCCATCTGACCGCAGAAGACGTCTACCGGAACCTGCTCAACGAGCAGCTCGACATCGGGCTTGCCACCGTCTACCGCGTGCTGACGCAGTTCGAGCAGGCCGGCCTGCTGTCGCGCAGCAACTTCGAATCCGGCAAGGCCGTGTTCGAACTGAACGAAGGCTCGCACCACGACCACCTCGTGTGCCTCGATTGCGGCCGGGTCGAGGAATTCTTCGACGCCGAGATCGAAAGCCGCCAGCAGGCGATCGCGAAGGAGCGCGGCTTCCGGCTCCAGGAGCACTCGCTCGCGATGTACGGTTCCTGCACGACCGAGAACTGCCCGCACCGCAAGCACTGAGATCCGCCGCGCTCGCAGCGTATGCAACACGGCCCGGACGGCGATTCGCCTTCCGGGCCGTCTTCTTTTCGGGATACGCAAGAGTCGCCCGCCCGGGGAAACCGGCGGCGCGCCGCCGCCCCACGGGCGGCCCCGCGCAGGCTTTCGCACACCCTTCGCGCTGCCTGCCCGGCCGGCCCCGGGTGACATCAGGCCGCCGGAGGGGCCCGCCTGCCCGCCTTCGTCATGCCGCGCCCGCGCAGGCCGGTTCGAACTCGAGCGCCCATGCGTGCTCGAGCGGGATTTCATCGCAGTTCGGCTGCGGGCCGCCGCGATCGACGATCACGAAATCGCTGACCGCATCCAGCGCGAGCAGCGGATGGTGCCAGACGCCCTTCGCATAGTTCACGCCCTGCCAGCCTTCCGCGAGGAACGCGCGCATCGCGTCGGGCCGGAACTCGCCGGCCGGCGCGACGACGATCGCGTAACGCGACACCGCGGCGAGCGGGATGAACGCCTGGCTGCCATGCGGATGGCGCTCCATCAGCGTGACCGCGACCGGCAGCGCACGCGGCTGCGCGCGGAACACGCTGACGAGCGGGCGGCCGCCGTCCGCGCACACGTCGATCGTCGCGAGATCGTGGAAGCGCTCGGTCGTGCCGCCGTTGATCGGGAAATGGCGCGCGCCTTCGAGCGCGATCACGTCGCCGAACGGCGCGAACGCTTCGCGGGTCAGGCGCTCGACGCGCAGGATACGGGATCCGCTCATGCCGTTGCCCTCCTTCAAGCCGGCTCGCCCCACAGACGCAGGCGCGACACGCCGCCGTCCGGGAAGATGTTGAAACGCACGTGCGTGACGGGGCCGAGCGCCGCAAGCTGGTCGAACGTGTGGACGTGGTCCATCGACAGCTTCTGCTCGCCGAGCAGTTCGGCCCAGAACATCGCCTGCGTGACGAGCGAATCGTCGGTGCCGCCCGCCACCCTCGCGGCCTGCAGCGAGCAGCGGTCGGGGAAATTGCCCTTGAAGAACGCGGTATCGACCTCGACGCGCCGGATGATGCCCGGCCGCGCGAGCGCGACGATCGCCCAGTCGTTGCCGGGCTCGCGGCGGCGCCGCGTTTCCCAGCCGTCGCCCATGTTCGCGCCGCGCCCCGGCATCAGCATCTGCGATGCCGGGCCGAAGTGCTGGTTGTTCGCGGCCACCAGGTAACCGCCGTTCTCGATCGCCGCGAGGTCGACGAGCTCGCCGGCCGGCACCTGGCGCCAGTCGCGCTGCGGCTGGCCGTACACGCGCAACCGCGCGAGGCCGCCGTCCGGGTACAGGTTCACGCGCAGGTGCGTATACGGTTGCGCATCGTCGACGCTCACGTAGTGATGCGAATTGCCCTGCAGCGTCGTCGCCGGGACGATCGTGCGCCACTCGGCGTTGTCGGACGGCGTGTCGCCTTCGGCGACGCACGCGTCGATCGACGCGGCCGGCGGAAAGTTGCCGGTGAAATGGCTCGTGTCGAGGTCGACGCCGTGAATCACGCCCGGCCGCGCGAGCCGCACCACGCAGAAGTCGTGGCCGGTCGTGCGCTTGCGGCGCGTTTCCCAGCCGTCCATCCACTTGCCGTGGTCGTCGTACTTGCCGGGGATGAACACGGCCGGCTCGGGATTGAGCATGCGCTCCTTCGGCGCGAAAAACTCGTCGCTGGCAAAGAGCGCCTGCGCCCCGAGGCGCGGGTCGGCGAGGTTCATGTAACGCCGCGTAAACGCCGGCGCATCCGGATCGAGGATGGGGGCTGCCATGTCGTCTCCTGTAGTTTGATGAAGGGCCGGCGCATCGAGGCGCCGGCCACATGAATGCCTGATGCGCGGGCCGCCTGGGGCAAAGCCGCCCGCGCGGGGTCGCGCTCAGAGCGCGTGAGCCTGGTCGCCGGCAACCGGTGCCGTGCGGTCTTCCTCTTCGGCCGGCACGTAGCGCAGCTCGCGGTTCAGCACGCGCTTCGCGCGGGCCCGGTCGATGTCGTTCTCCCACACCGCGACGACCACCGTCGCGACGCAGTTGCCAATCAGGTTGGTCAGCGCACGGGCGATGCCGACGAACCAGTCGACCGGCAGGATCAGCACGAGGCCGAGCACGGGAATCGCGGGGATCGCCGACAGCGTCGCCGCGAGGATCACGATCGCCGAGCCCGGGATCCCGTGCGCGCCCTTCGACGTGACGAGCGACACGAGCAGCACGACGATCAGGTCGTGCGTCGACAGCGGCGTGTTGGTGGCCTGTGCGATGAACAGCACGGCGAGCGTCAGGTAGATCGAGAAGCCGTCGAGGTTGAACGAATAGCCGGTCGGGATCACGAGGCCGACCGTCGAATCCTTCACGCCCATGTATTCGAGCTTGCGCATCACCTGCGGCAGCACCGCGTCCGACGACGCCGTGCCGAGCACGATCGACAGTTCCTCGCGCAGGTAGCGGATCAGCTTGAACACCGAGAAACCCGCGAGCCGCATCACCACGCCGAGCACGACCGTGACGAACACGAAGCAGCTCAGGTAGAACACCGCGACCAGGTAGCCGAGCTGCTTGAGCGACGCGACGCCGTACTTGCCGGTCGTGAACGCGATCGCGCCGAGCACGCCGAGCGGCGCGAGCTTGATGATGAAGCCGATGATCCGGAAGAACACGTGCGACAGTTCCTCGATCAGCGAGTTGACGCGTTGCGCCTTGTCGCCGAGCAGCGACAGCGCGGAACCGAACAGCACCGCGAACACGAGGATCTGCAGGATGTCGCCCTTCGCGAACGCGTCGATCGCGGTCTCGGGGATGATCTTCATCAGGTAGCCGGCCGTGTCCTTCAGGCTCTCGGCGTTCTTCGCGTACGACGCGAGCGACGACGCGTCGAGCGAGCGCAGGTCGATGTTCATCCCGACGCCCGGGCGCGTGACCCACGCGAGCACGAGGCCGATGCCGAGCGCGAGCGTCGTCATCACCTCGAAGTAGATGACGGCCTTCAGGCCGACCCGGCCGACCTTCTTCAGGTCGCCCGCGTTCGCCATCCCGCTGACCACGACGCAGAACACGATCGGCCCGATCACCATCTTGATGAGCTTCAGGAAGCCGTCGCCGAGCGGTCGCAACGACTCGGCGAAATGCGGGAAGAACGCGCCCAGCGCGATCCCTAGGATAAGTGCGACGACTACCCGGCCAAACAGCGAATTAAGGAATTTCGACACGGCGCTCTCCCGATCCAACGGTTGCAGTTTCGTCTGTTCATACTGGTAAGACCAGTGATGTTATGGTGGATAGTAGGAAGCCGATATAGTGGCGTCAAGGACGGACAAAATAGGGATTTCCCACCCCCTCCCCGCCCGCCCGATACGCACCGGACAGGGGCAGATCGTGGCTTTCCCGTAGGGCGTTCATGCACCGCCTGCGTGCGGATTACAATGCCGGTCAGACCGGCCAAAGTTCACCTCCTGAAAAACGTTCCGCACACCGTGACCGACGCCGCCATCGCGACGATCCGCG
>NZ_LDUL01000088.1:0-539 GCF_001043615.1 Burkholderia sp. LK4 | reverse complement strand
TCGCCGGGCACGCCGACGGGTACGGGCTGCTGATGCGCGTCGAGGATGTAGAGGCGCGTGTTGGCGATCGGCCGGCCAATGGGCGGTGCACCTTGCTCGTCGGCGCGGCAGCGATAGGCACTGGCATACACCGTTGCCTCGGTAGGTCCGTAGGCATTCACGAAGCACACCCGGTCAGCCCATTGACGTGCAACATGAGCGGGCAATGCATCGCCACCTACCACGAGTGTGCGCAGCATCGTGAGCGAGTCGGGTTCCGGCAACGCATTGACGGCCACTGGCGGCAGGAGTGCATGAGTGATCTCACGCTCCCGGAGCAGTGTAGCCAAGGGCAGGCCAGGCATCAGTTGCTCGGGCGCAGCAAGATGAAGGTTGGCGCCGCTGCAGAGCGCGGTCACAACTTCCCAAACACAGGCATCGAAACTGAAAGAGGCGAATTGAAGAACTCGGCTCTCACGGGTCACGCTTAACATCTTGCGCTGTGATGCGACCAGATTGCAGACGCCTCGATGTGCAACCATGACCCCCTTTGGTTTGCC
>NZ_LDUL01000087.1:0-541 GCF_001043615.1 Burkholderia sp. LK4 | reverse complement strand
CTGATGTGCGTCGAGGATGTAGAGGCGCGTGTTGGCGATCGGCCGGCCAATGGGGACCTTGCCCAGCGGCCCGTCGGAACGGCATTGCCAGAACGTCACATCGATGGCGGCCTCAGTGGGGCCGTACAGATTGTGCAGCTCGACGTGAGGGAAGCGCTGCATGAAGCGCTGTTGCAGGACATAAGGCAGTGCCTCGCCGCTGCAGATCACGCGTTGCAATGCCGGCAGCTCAAAGTGCGAAGTCTGGTCGAGGAAGACCTGGAGCATGGACGGCACGAAGTGCAAGGTGGTGACGTTGGCGTCGCGGAGGAGTTCTGCGATGTAGAGCGGATCCTGATGTCCTTGAGGCCGTGCGACCACGAGGCCCGCACCGGTGAGCAGGGGCCAGAAGAACTCCCAGACGGAGACGTCGAAGCTGAAGGGGGTCTTTTGCAGCACGCGCTCATCGGGTTGGAGCTGATATTGCTGCTGCATCCACAGGAGCCGATTAACCACGGCGCAATGCTCGTTCATCGCGCCCTTTGGTTTGCCGGTAGAGCCG
>NZ_LDUL01000086.1:0-510 GCF_001043615.1 Burkholderia sp. LK4 | reverse complement strand
CTGATGCGCGTCGAGGATGTAGAGACGCGTGTTGGCGATCGGCCGGCCAATGGGCGGTGCACCTTGCTCGTCGGCGCGGCAGCGATAGGCACTGGCATACACCGTTGCCTCGGTAGGTCCGTAGGCATTCACGAAGCACACCCGGTCAGCCCATTGACGAACAAGATGTGCCGGACACGCTTCGCCGGCTACGACCAGAGATCTCAAATGCGGAAGGAGCGCTGTTACAGGAAGGGCTGTCGCTGCAACAGGTGGCATTGACGCATGAGTGATGCGGTGGAAAGCCATAGTGGCCAGCAGCGGTTCACCGGGCATCAATTCTTCCCGGGACGCAAGGTAGAGGCTTGCACCGTTGCACAACGCAGCAGTGAATTCCGACATAAATACGTCGAAGCTCAGAGACGTGAATTGGAGAACTCGGCTATCACGATCAATGCCAAATTCCTGGCCCTGTAACAAGGCGAGGTTTGTTATGCCTGCATGCTGAACCATGACCCCCTTTGGTTTGCC
>NZ_LDUL01000085.1:0-42974 GCF_001043615.1 Burkholderia sp. LK4 | reverse complement strand
CGACCTGATCGACGAAGCGACCATCACGCGCGGCCGCGACGCGGTGCGGTTCTTCCTGATCTCGCGCAAGGCCGATACCGAGTTCGTGTTCGACATCGACCTCGCGCTGAAACAGAACGACGAGAACCCGGTCTATTACGTCCAGTACGCGCATGCGCGGATCTGCTCGGTGCTCAACGAACTGAAGGCGCGCTACAACGTCGACGCCGCGCAGCTGCCGGGCGCCGACCTGTCGCAGCTGACGAGCGCGCAGGCGGCGTCGCTGATGCAGAAGCTGGCCGAGTACCCGGACATGCTCACGCACGCGGCGAACGAGCTGGCGCCGCACGCGGTCGCGTTCTACCTGCGCGACCTCGCTGGTGAATTCCACTCGTTCTACAATGCGGAGCGCGTGCTGGTGGACGACGAAGCGCCGCGCAATGCGCGCGCCGCGCTGCTCGCCGCGACCCGGCAGGTGCTCGAGAACGGTCTGGCGGTGCTCGGCGTGTCCGCGCCCGCCAAGATGTAACGACGCAAGCGGCCCGAACCGGGCAGCGAATGGCCGTGGCAGCGCCCGCCGTCGGATACCCGCCGTCGGACGCCCGCCGCAGCCTTTTCACGATTCTTTTTGCAGGTGACTCAAGCAATGGCACAACCACGCCGCACTTCGAAACAATCGAAACAAGCCGGAGGGACATTTCTTGGAATCGTGCTGGGCCTGATCGTCGGCCTCGCGATCGCGGTGGTGGTGGCGCTCTACATCACGCGTTCCCCGTCGCCGTTCGTGTCGAAGGTTGCGCCGCCGCCGGCCGACAACGGCGCGAGCCAGCCGCAGCAGTTCGATCCGAACCGCGCGCTGCAGGGCAAAACGCCCGGCCAGCCGGTGCCGCAGGCCGCCCAGTCGGCACCGCCGAACACCGCGCCCGGCCAGGCCGCGAACCAGACCCAGGGCGGCCTGCTGCCCGAACCGCAGATCGTCGAAGTGCCGCCGTCGGCCAACGGCTCGAGCGGCTCGAACAATACCGGCAGCTCGAACGGCACGACCGCGTCGAACAACACGTCGTCGGGCAACGGCGTCGCCGTCGCGCCGAAGCCGGCCGACACCACGCCGCCGCCGAAGAAGACGCAGCAGGCGCAGCAACAGCAGCAAGGCGGCGAGGACGACCTCGCACGCTTCGCCGCGCAGAAGCAGGCGCAGCAAGCCGCCGCACAAAAGCAGCAACAGCAGCAACTGGCCGCGAACACGCCGAAGCCGACCTCGTCGGCCACGGCCGCCGCGGCAGCGAAGCCGCCGACCGCGAACGACGCGAATACCGGCTACTTCCTGCAGGTGGGCGCGTACAAGACGGAAGGCGACGCCGAGCAGCAGCGCGCGCGCCTCGGCTTCCAGGGCTTCGAGTCGAAGGTGTCGAAGCGCGATGTCAGCGGCGTGACGTACTTCCGCGTGCGCGTCGGCCCGTTCTCGAAGTTCGAGGATATGAACTCGGCCCGCCAGCGCCTGTCCGATGCAGGTGTCGACACGGCGGTGATCCGTTTCACGAAGCAGTAAGCAACCGGCCGAGCCCACTCAGAACCCGTTACGTTCCGTAACCCGAGCAACTGATTCGACGTTCACAACATGAAAAAACTGCTTAGCACGCTCCTTCTTTCCCTGGGCCTGGCCGCCGGCCTCGCGCAGGCTTCGCCCGCCGCGCCGGTCGCCGGCAAGGACTTCGAGGTGATGAAGTCGCCGCAGCCGGTGTCCGCGCCGGCCGGCAAGGTCGAGGTGATCGAGTTCTTCTGGTACGGCTGCCCGCACTGCTACGAATTCGAGCCGACGATCGAAGCCTGGGTGAAGAAGCAGGGCAGCAACATCGACTTCAAGCGCGTCCCGGTCGCATTCCGTGACGATTTCGTCCCGCACTCGAAGCTGTTCTACGCGGTGTCCGCGCTCGGCATCTCCGAGAAGGTCACGCCGGCGATCTTCAACGCGATCCACAAGCAGAAGAACTACCTGCTGACGCCGCAGGCGCAGGCCGACTTCCTGGCCACGCAGGGCGTCGACAAGAAGCAGTTCATGGACGCATACAACTCGTTCAGCGTGCAGGGCGAAGTGAACCAGTCGGCCAAGCTGCTGAAGGACTACGCGATCGACGGCGTGCCGACGGTCGTCGTCCAGGGCAAGTACAAGACGGGCCCCGCTTACGCGAACAGCATCCCGGGTACCGCCCAGGTGCTCGACTTCCTCGTGAAGCAGGTTCAGGACAAGAAGCTCTGATCCCCGCCCGCGCGCCGGCATGACTACTCCGCTGAAGGTCTTCATCACCGGCGCATCGAGCGGCCTCGGCCTCGCGATGGCCGAGGAATACGCCCGCCAGGGCGCCACGCTCGCACTCGTCGCGCGACGCACCGATGCCCTCGATGCGTTCGCGCGACGCTTCCCGAAGCTGTCCATCTCCGTCTACTCCGCCGACGTGCGCGACGCCGACGCGCTCGCGACGGCCGCCGCGTCGTTCATCGCGACGCACGGCTGCCCCGACGTCGTGATCGCGAACGCAGGCATCAGCCAGGGCGCCGTCACGGGCCAGGGCGATCTCGCGACGTTCCGCGACGTGATGGACATCAACTACTACGGGATGGTCGCGACGTTCGAGCCGTTCGTCGGCCCGATGACGGCCGCGCGCCACGGCACGCTGGTCGGTGTCGCGAGCGTCGCCGGCGTGCGCGGGCTGCCGGGCTCCGGCGCGTACAGCGCGTCGAAATCGGCCGCGATCAAGTACCTCGAAGCGCTGCGCGTCGAGCTGCGGCCGGCCGGCGTCGGCGTCGTGACGATCGCGCCCGGCTACATCCGCACGCCGATGACCGCGCACAATCCGTACCGGATGCCGTTCCTGATGGACGCCGACCGCTTCGCCGCACGAGCGGCCCGGGCGATCGCCCGGCAGCACGCGTTCCGCGTGATTCCGTGGCAGATGGGTGTCGTCGCGAAGGTGCTGCACGTGCTGCCGCGCTGGCTCTACGACCGCCTGTTCGAGAAGGCGCCGCGCAAGCCGAAGGCCGGCGCGCACTGATCGGCCAAACGGCCCGCGTGACGCATCGCGGGCCGCTTCTCCGCTTCTCCGCCTCTCCACACCGACGCCCAAAGGCTTCGACACTTCGATTCGCGGGGCCGGCCCGCAACGCTGCCGCGCCGTCCTCGCCGTGCCGCTGCCCGGCCTCCCCGGCGCCAGCGCTCCGCCGCTCGCCGCCCCAACACCCGTTCCGTCGCGAACGCAGCCGTTTTTCGGTCAATTCACCGCGTTCAGGCGCCTTTTTCCACGCGTCGCACGCTTTGACGGTATGCTATTCGCCAGCCGCGCCGGCCCTGCCCGCTTCCGGGCCGCGCCCGCATCCCGTCACCCAGCAAAAAACACAAGCCACGTGGGAGATCCTATGCAGGTCAAGCTGTTCGCCGCGGCCGCGCTCGCCGCCGCCCTCGCCGCCCCCGGCCTCGCCGCCGCCAAGCCGCTCACGGTCTGCACGGAATCGAGCCCGGACGGCTTCGACGTCGTGCAGTACAACTCGCTTGTCACGACCAACGCGTCGGCCGACGTGATCTTCAACACGCTCGTGTCGTACGACGAAGCCGCGAAGAAGGTCGTGCCCGCGCTCGCCGACAAATGGGAAGCGAGCGCCGACGGCCTCACGTACACGTTCCACCTGCGCCCGAACGTCGCGTTCCAGACCACCGACTATTTCAAGCCGGGCCGCGCGCTGAACGCGGACGACGTCGTGTTCACGTTCTCGCGGATGCTCGACGATTCGAACCCGTGGCACAAGGTGGCCGGCGCGAGCGGCTTCCCGCACGCGCAGTCGATGGGCCTCGTGAAGCTCGTGAAATCGGTCACGAAGGTCGACGACAGCACCGTGAAGTTCGTGCTGAACGAACCGAACGCGACGTTCGTGCCGATCCTGACGATGGGCTTCGCGTCGATCTACTCGGCCGAATACGCGGACCAGCTGCTGAAGGCCGGCAAGCAGGCCGACCTGAACGCGAAGCCGGTCGGCACCGGCCCGTTCGTGCTGAAGAGCTATACGAAGGACGCGCTGATCCGTTACGACGCGAACCCGACGTACTGGGGCGCGAAGCCGAAGGTCGACCGGCTGATCTACGCGATCACGCCCGACCCGTCGGTGCGCCTGCAGAAAGTGAAGGCCGGCGAATGCCAGATCGCGCTGTCGCCGAAGCCGCAGGACGTGCTCGCCGCGAAGGGCGACAACGCGCTGAAGGTCGTGCAGACGCCCGCGTTCATGACCGCGTTCGTCGCGCTGAACACGCAGAAGAAGCCGCTCGACAACGACAAGGTGCGTGAAGCGCTGAACCTCGCGTTCGACCGCGCGACCTACCTGAAGGTCGTCTTCGACAACACCGCGACGGCCGCGAACAACCCGTATCCGCCGAATACGTGGAGCTACGCGAAGGACGTCGCGCCGTATGCGTACGATCCTGCGAAGGCGAAGCAGCTGCTCGCGCAGGCCGGCTTCCCGAACGGCTTCTCGACGACGATCTGGACGCGCCCGACCGGCAGCGTGCTGAACCCGAACCCGAAGGTCGGCGCGGAGCTGCTGCAGGCCGATCTCGCGAAGATCGGCGTGAAGGCCGAGGTCAAGGTGATCGAATGGGGCGAACTGATCAAGCAGGCGAAGCTCGGCCAGCATGACATGCTGTTCATGGGCTGGGCCGGCGACAACGGCGATCCGGACAACTACCTGTCGCCGCTGTTCAGCTGCAACGCGGTGAAGTCGGGCATCAACTTCGCGCGTTTCTGCGACGCGCAGCTCGACAAGCTGATCGCCGACGGCAAGTCGACCGCCGACCAGGCGAGGCGCGCGAAGCTGTACGAAGCCGCGCAGAAGATCATCCACGACCAGGCACTGTGGATTCCGCTCGGCTACCCGACCGCGGCCGCGCTCACGCGTACGAGCGTGAGCGGCTATCACGTGAGCCCGTTCGGACGGCAGAACTTCACGACGGTCGCCGTGCAGTAACGCGACCCTCGCGCGTGGCACGCAAGCGACGGTGCGTCGGGCCGTCGCTTGCGGCCCGCGCACCGCGCTTGCTACACTGCGCGCTCATTCCTCATACCGGACGCCAGCCAAAGTGAACAACTAAGCCTTCCCGAAATGTTTTCGCCGCCGTGCCACGCACGCCGCGCGCGAAGGTCTTCACGCATTTTTGGAGGTGCTTATGGCTGCTGCCACGCCCACCGGCGCGCTCGTCGCGCTTCATCACGTTTCCTTCCGCTTCGACGACGGCGTCACGCTGTTCGATTCGCTCGACCTTTCCATCGACCGCACGCCGACCGGCATCGTCGGCCGCAACGGCATCGGCAAGAGCCAGCTCGCGCAACTGATCGCGGGCCGCTGCGCGCCGAGCACGGGGACGATCGAGCGGCACACGCCCGTCGTCTACGTCGCGCAGCAGCATGACGACGGCAACGCGGCGGCAAACCCGCGCACCGTCTCGCAGGTCGCCGCGCTCGATGCGCCGCTCGGCGCGCTCGCGCGTCTCGCGGACGGCCACGCGGAACCGCACGACTTCGACCTGATCGGCGATCGCTGGGATCTCGCGGAACGGCTGCGCACGGCGCTCGACGCGGCCGGCCTGCACGACGTGCGCGCCGACACGCCCGCGCACGCACTCAGCGGCGGACAGCGCGCGCGCGTCGCGCTGATCGGCGCGTTGCTGTCGGGCGCCGGCCTGCTCGTGCTCGACGAACCGACCAACCACCTCGACGCGCCGGGCCGCGCGTGGCTGCGCGCGGCACTCGACGGCTGGCGCGGCGGCCTCGTCATCGTGAGCCACGACCGTGCGCTGCTCGCCGACGTACAGCGCATCGTCGAGCTGACGCCACAAGGCGTGCGTTCGTACGGCGGCAACTACGCGTTCTACCGCGCGCAGCGCGACGCGGATCAGGATGCCGCGCAAGCGGCGCTCGACAACGCGCGTGCCGAACGCGGGCGCGCAAGGCGCAGGCTCGAACAGGAACACGACACGATCCAGCGCCACGCGGCCGCGTCGCTGCGCGATGCGAAGACGGCCAACCTGTCGTCGGGAGCGAAACAAAGCCGCAAGGGCGCGGCGCGCAACATCATGGGGCAGGTGCGGCGCCACCAGAACGACTTCAAGGCGACGCTCGACGAACGCGTGCAGCAGGCGGCCGCGCGCGTCGAAATCGACGCGCCCGTGCTGGTGTCGCTGCCGGGCACCGAGGTCAGCGCACGCCGCCAGCTGTTCACGCTCGAACGCGCGCGACTGCCGTGGTTCGTCGCGAGCGACACCGACGGCATCACGTGGTCGGCGAGCGGCCCCGTGCGCATCGCGCTGACGGGCCCGAACGGCTGCGGCAAATCGACATTGCTGAGAATGCTCGCGGGTGAACTCACGCCGCGTTCAGGAGCCTGCACGACGCACGTGAGCGCCGCGTATCTCGACCAGCGGCTCGCGCTGCTCGATCCGGAGCGCTCGATCGTCGAACAACTTGGGTTGCTCGATACGCCGCTCGCCGAGGGCGAACTGCGCAGCCGGCTCGCGCTGCTGCAGCTCGATGCGGCGCGCGCGACGCAGCCGGCGCGTCAGCTGAGCGGCGGCGAACGGCTGAAGGCCGCGCTCGCATGCGCGTTGTGGCGCGGCACGCCCGCGCAACTGCTGCTGCTCGACGAGCCGACCAACCACCTCGATCTCGAATCGGTGCGTGCGATCGAAGCCGCACTGGCCGGCTTCCCCGGTGCGATCGTGGTCGCCTCGCACGACACCGCGTTTCTCGCGGCGCTCGACCCGACGCACACGATGCAGTGGCATCGCGACGGGTGGCGCTACGAACCCGTCGCATGAGGAGAACGAAGCGGTGTCAGCCGGCGGTGCGGAACCGCAGCACGCCGTCGTCCCCCTGCTCGCGCACGAGCTCGCCCGCGAGCCACAGCAGGTTCAGGTGTGCGAGCGCCTCGCCGAGCGCGAACGTCATCTGGTGGATGTCGAGTTCGCGGCGGCGGAACATGATCGGCACGATGTCGGCCGCGCTCATCGGCTTTTCCGCGCATGCGACACGCACTTCGGCCAGGCGCGCGTCATGGTGTTCGCGCAGTTGCGCGATGCGCGTGCGCACGCCGCGGAACGGCTTGCCGTGCGACGGCAGCACCAGCGTATCGGGCGCCATCGTCTCGTAACGGCCGAGCGACTGCAGGTACAGCGCGAGCGGATTCGCCTCCGGTTCGAGGTCGAACACGGATACGTTCGTCGAGATGCGCGGCAGCACCATGTCGCCGGAAATCAGCACGCCGTCCGCTTCGCTATGCAGCGCGCAATGTTCAGGCGAATGGCCGAAGCCGGTCACGACGCGCCACGTGCGCGCGCCGATCGTCACCGCATCGCCTTCACGCAGGCGCCGGTAGCGCGGCGGCACGGCCGGCACGAGATCCGAGTAGTAGTGGCGACGGTTGCGCAGCTTGTCGAGCGCAGCCGGATCGGTGAGCCCGTGGCGCGCGAAATGATCGGCGGCCGCCGCGCCGCCCGCGTTCGAGCCGTTGCCGGCCGCCATCAGGCAGCCGAACATGTACTCGCCGAGCGTCATCCACAGCCGCACGTTCCAGCGGCCCTTGTCGCCGCCTTCGCACAGCCAGTTCGCGAGGCCGAAGTGATCGGGGTGGCAGTGCGTGACGAGCACCCGCAGCACGGGCAGGCCGTCGAGATGCGTGTCGAAGATCTGCTCCCAGTGCGTGCGGATCGCCTCCGACGAGATCCCGCAATCGACGATCGTCCAGCCGGCCTGCCCGTCGATCTCGTCGCGCAGCAGCCAGAGGTTGATGTGATCGAGCGAGAACGGCAGCGGCATGCGCAGCCAGCGCACGCCGGGCGCGACCTCGAACGTGTCGCCCGCGGCGGGCAGCGTGTCGGCGAAGGGGTAGTCGAGTTGGTGTTCCAGTGCGTTCATCGGTGGGGCGTCTCGTCGTTATCGGTGCGAATGCGCGCCGGCGGCAGGCCGCGGCGGGCGTCGCGTCGATTCTATCGCCGTCGCGCTCGACGCGTGCCCGGCGGCCGCCTGCCGGTCAAAAAAAGTTCGTGCCAGAATCGGTTCCGTACCCGTATCTTTACGCGAAGATGCACCGAACGGCACGCAACGGCGAACAACGCGCCGATTGAGGGCCTTGGGCGCGTCCCCCCGAAAGTCATTGAAACGCCGACTTGGGCGCTAAAATGGCGAGTGCTTACAGCCCCTCCCGAACGAGCCTGCACGCAATGAATCACTTCCCCAAACTGCTGTCTTCGCAGATCGGTTTCGACGTCGCGCAGACGATGCTCGAAAACTTCGACCGCCACTACCGGATCTTCCGCGACGCGGCCGTCGAAGCGAAGACGCTGTTCGAGCAAGGCGACTGGCACGGGCTGCAGCGGCTCGCGCGGGAGCGGATCACGTCGTACGACGATCGCGTGAAGGAATGCGTCGAGGTGCTGGAAGACGAATACGACGCGGAAAACATCGACGACGAAGTGTGGCAGCAGATCAAGCTGCACTACATCGGCCTGCTCACGTCGCACCGCCAGCCCGAGTGCGCGGAGACGTTTTTCAATTCGGTGTGCTGCAAGATCCTGCACCGCTCGTACTTCAGCAACGATTTCATCTTCGTGCGCCCGGCGATCTCGACCGAGTATCTCGAGAACGACGAGCCGGCCGCGAAGCCGACCTACCGCGCGTACTATCCGGGCACCGACGGGCTCGAGGCCACCCTCGAGCGCATCGTCACGAACTTCCAGCTCGAGCCGGCGTTCGACGATCTCCCGCGCGACATCGGCTGCGTGATGCAGGCGATCCACGACGAATTCGGCCACTTCGACGAAGCGCCGAATTTCCAGATCCACGTGCTGTCGTCGCTGTTCTTCCGCAACAAGAGCGCGTACATCGTCGGCCGCATCATCAACGCCGACCGCGTGCTGCCGTTCGCGGTGCCGATCCGCCACGTGCGTCCGGGCGTGCTCTCGCTCGACACCGTGCTGCTGCGCCGCGACCAGCTGATGATCATCTTCGGCTTCTCGCACTCGTATTTCCTCGTCGACATGGGCGTGCCGTCCGCGTACGTCGACTTCCTGTGCACGATCATGCCCGGCAAGCCGAAGGCCGAGATCTACACGTCGGTCGGCCTGCAGAAGCAGGGCAAGAACCTGTTCTACCGCGACCTGCTGCACCACCTGTCGCATTCGAGCGACCGTTTCATCATCGCGCCCGGGATCAAGGGCCTCGTGATGCTCGTGTTCACGTTGCCGTCGTTCCCGTACGTGTTCAAGATCATCAAGGATCACTTCCCGCCGCCGAAGGAAACGACGCGTGCGCAGATCATGGAGAAGTACCAGCTCGTGAAGCGCCACGACCGCCTCGGGCGGATGGCCGATACGCTCGAGTATTCGAGCGTCGCGCTGCCGCTCGCGCGGCTCGACCACGCGCTCGTGCGCGAGCTGGAAAAGGAAGTGCCGTCGCTGCTCGAATACGAGGACGACAATCTCGTGATCAAGCACCTGTACATCGAGCGCCGGATGACGCCGCTGAACCTGTACCTGCAGAACGGCACCGATACCGACGTCGAGCACGGCGTGAAGGAGTACGGCAACGCGGTGAAGGAGCTGATGAAGGCGAACATCTTCCCCGGCGACATGCTGTACAAGAACTTCGGCGTCACGCGCCATGGCCGCGTCGTGTTCTACGACTACGACGAGATCGAGTACCTGACCGACTGCAACGTGCGCCGCGTGCCGCCGCCGCGCAACGAGGAAGACGAGCTGTCCGGCGAACCGTGGTATACCGTCGGCCCGCACGACATCTTCCCGGAGACCTACGGGCCGTTCCTGCTCGGCGATCCGCGCGTGCGCGACGTCTTCATGAAGCATCACGCGGACTTTTTCGATCCCGCGCTGTGGCAGGCCAGCAAGGACAAGCTGCTGCAGGGTGAATTGCCCGATTTTTATCCCTACGACGCATCGCTGCGCTTCAGCGTGCGCTACCCCGACCGCTTCGGCGCGACGGACCAGAACGACGGCGAAGGCGACGCGCAGCGCGCCGCCTGACGCCGGTTACACCGAACCCGATACCGTACCGACCCGATTTCCGTCAACGGAAGCCACACCGATGAACACCCAAGACAATCCGCTTTCCCACCTGTTCGACAACAACGATGCGTGGGTCAAACGCAAGCTCGAGGACGATCCGCAGTTCTTCGCGCGTCTCGCCGACCAGCAGGCGCCGGAATACCTGTGGATCGGCTGCTCGGATTCGCGCGTGCCCGCGAACCAGATCATCGGCCTGCCGCCGGGCGAAGTGTTCGTCCATCGCAACATCGCGAACGTGGTCGTGCACAGCGACCTGAACTGCCTGTCGGTGATCCAGTTCGCGGTCGACATCCTGCGCGTGAAGCACATCATGGTCGTCGGCCACTACGGCTGCTCGGGCGTGAATGCCGCGCTGCTCAACCGCCGCGTCGGCCTCGCCGACAACTGGCTGCATCACGTGCAGGACGTGCGCGAGCGCCACGCGGCGCTGCTCGAGGACTGGCCGGTCGGCGAAGCGCGCTATCGCCGCCTGATCGAGCTGAACGCGATCGAGCAGGTCGTCAACGTCTGCCGCACGACGATCGTCAACGACGCGTGGGCCCGCGGCCAGTCGCTCACCGTGCACGGGCTCGTGTACGGCGTGCACGACGGCCGGATGCGCAACCTCGGGATGGCCGTGTCGAACTTCGACGCGCTCGACGAGACCTACAAGCGCTGCGTGGCCGCGCTCACCGCCGGCGGCAACCATGCGCCGGACAACGACATGATCGCGGCGGACGCCGCGCGGCGGCTCGAAGGCGTCGCGCAGGCGGTGGCCGACACGCTGAAGCCGTGCGACGACGCGAAGTAACGCGCAAGCCGCCGGGCGGCCGACGCCGCGCGGCCGCGATGCGCATCGAACGGATCTGACACCGGTACCGCCAGGGCGGCGCCAAGCAAAGGAGCGACGGGCATGAAAACCGCATTGATCGTCGGTGCATCGCGCGGCCTCGGCCGCGAATTCGTCCGGCAATACCGGCGCGACGGCTGGAACGTGATCGCCACCGCGCGCGATGACGCCTCGCTCGACGCGCTGCGCGCGCTCGGCGCGCAAGCACATGCGCTCGACATCACGCAGCCCGAGCAGATCGCTGCGCTCGGCTGGAAGCTCGACGGCGAGCGGCTCGATGCGGCCGTGATGGTGTCGGGCGTCTACGGGCCGCGCACCGAGGGCGTCGAGACGATCACCGCCGAGGATTTCGACGCGGTGATGCATACGAACGTGCGCGGGCCGATGCAGCTGCTGCCGATCCTGCTGCCGCTCGTCGAGGACGCACGCGGCGTGCTCGCCGTCGTGTCGAGCCGGATGGGCAGCATCGCCGAGGCGACCGGCACGACCGGCTGGCTGTACCGCGCGAGCAAGGCCGCGCTGAACGACGTGCTGCGCATCGCGTCGCTGCAGACGCGCCACGCCGCGTGCATCTCGCTCCATCCCGGCTGGGTGCGCACCGACATGGGCGGCGCGCAGGCCGCGATCGATCCGGAAACCAGCGTGACCGGCATGCGCCGCGTGATCGCCGAATCCGGCGCGGACGTGTCGCAGGCAAACGGCCGTTTCTTCCAGTACGACGGCATCGAGCTGAGCTGGTAGTCAGCCGGTGGTCAACCGACAACCGGACGTCGTTAATTCCCGTTTCGCATGATTTTGAACCGACCTGACGCGTGCCCGTGCGGCGGCGCGTCCCCCGCTCCCGCCGGCAAAGCGCCGGCGCCTCGCTACGCGGCCTGCTGCGGCCGCTTCATCGACGGCGGCGAAGCCGCGCCGAGCGCACTCGAGTTGATGCGTTCGCGGTACAGCGCGTACGTGCTCGGCGCGACCGGCTACCTGCGCGCGACGTGGGCCGCGCGCACCTGCCCGCCCGATCTCGACACCGACCCCGAGGCACCCGACGCGCCGCGCTGGCTCGGCCTCACGGTCAAACGCCACGCGCCGCTCGACGAACGGCACGCGGAGGTCGAGTTCGTGGCCCGCTACAAGATCGGCGGACGCGCTTACCGGCTCCACGAGACGAGCCGTTTCGAGCGCGACGAGCACGGTTTCTGGCGTTACGTCGACGGCGAAGTAAGTGAACGTTGACAAATAGTTGCTGTGTCAGACGCCGGGTAATTCCCGCATTGCACAACCTGAATTTGTCGGGCTAGGATGGCCCTCAGATCAGTCATGTTGCATGGCAGGGCTTACGAATGGCGTTCAGCAAGGTATTGGTGGGATGGATGGCGGCCTGCGCGCTGTCGGCCGCTCAGGCCGGTACGCTGTCGAACGCCAATACGGCGACGGGCGCCGGCGCCAGCGGGTCGCTCGCCCATGCCGAACGCTTCGACTACGGCGATTCGAACCTGCCGCAGGTCGCCGCCGACCTGAACGAACAGATCCTCCGCATTCCGGCCGACGCATCGGGCACCGTCACGCTCGAGGCGACGCTCTTCAAGCCGAACGGCCCCGGCCCGTTCCCGCTCGTCGTCTTCAACCACGGCAAGAACACCGGCGATCTCCATCAGCAGCCGCGCAGCCGGCCGCTCGCGTTCGCGCGCGAATTCGTGCGCCGCGGTTATGCGGTGATCGCGCCGAACCGCCAGGGCTTCGCGGGCTCGGACGGCACGTACCAGCAGGAAGGCTGCAACGTCGGCAAGAACGGCCTCGCGCAGGCGGCCGACGTCGACGCGACGGTGCGCTACATGTCGCGCCAGCCGTATGTCGATGCGTCGCGCATCGTCGTCGCCGGCACGTCGCACGGCGGCCTCGTATCGGTCGCGTACGGCACCGAAGCCGCACCGGGCGTGCGCGGCATCATCAACTTCTCCGGCGGGCTGCGCCAGGACCTCTGCGACGGCTGGCAGCGCAACCTCGTCGACGCGTTCGACCAGTACGGCGCGCATACGGCCGTGCGGTCGTTGTGGCTGTACGGCGACAACGATTCGGTGTGGACGCCCGGGCTCGTCGCGCAGATGCACGACGCGTACGTGTCGCACGGCACGCAGGCCCAGTTCATCGATTTCGGCCGCTACAAGGACGACGCGCACCGGCTGATCGTCGATCGCGACGGCGTGCCCGTGTGGTGGCCGGCCGTCAACGCGTTCCTCGCGCAGTTGAACCTGCCGACCTCGGTGCGCTACGCGGTCGCGAACCCGCACGAGCCGAAAGCCACCGGCTACGCGTCGATCGACGCGGTCAACGCGGTGCCGTATGTCGACGAAGCCGGACGTGAAGGCTATCGCCGCTTCCTGAACCAGCATCCGAGCCGCGCGTTCGCGGTGTCGTCGGAAGGCGCGTGGTCGTGGGCCGAAGGCGGCGACGACCCGATGGCGCTCGCGCTCGACAACTGCGCGAAGCAGGGCGCGGGCGCGTGCCGGCTGTATGCGGTCAACGACCGGGTCGTGTGGAACACGAACACGCAGACGGCCGACAACGGCGACGATCACACCCGCGATACCGATACGCGCGCGCTGGCGTCGCGCTGACGGGCGGCGGCCTTCGCTGCCCCGTCTCGTTTTTCCTTCCCCCCGTTTTTCATCACTTCGCGCACGCGCTGCATGCCGCGTTTGCGTCGAATGCCGGCGTACGCCGTTCGCATCGTTCGCCGGCCCGAGCGCGCCGCCTCATCGCGCGATGCTCGCGCGCCCCTCCTCACCGCTTTCAGTCATTCACGTTCCGGCCGCGTTGGGGCCACAACACCCCGCCCGATTCGCCCCTTCGCTCCCCCATTTTTCACCCTGCCGCACCGCCCGCCCTCCGATTTTTTTCAGTTGGGGGGCTCACTCGAACGTCGTCATCTGCGGTCATTTCCGGACTTCTGAACCGTACCGTCCCGAGCCGCTCCGATCTGCGCCGAACTCCCGTCCAGCAAGGCTTCGCGGCCTTTGTAACCGGTAGTGCAACCCGTCGCGGAACACGCTAATCTCAGCGCGTTTCGTTGTCCCGTTGTCCCGCCGCGCGGCATCCCGTCGATGCCGCGCGGCCGTTTTATCCCCCGGAGCCGCCTTGAGTACGCCAGCCACCGACGACTGGGTCGCGCGCAGCCTGCGCGCGGTCTGGCATCCCTGCACCCAGATGAAGCACCACGAGCGCCTGCCGCTCATCCCCGTCGCGCGTGGCGCGGGCGTGTGGCTGTACGACCGTGACGGCCGCCGCTATTTCGACGCGATCAGCTCGTGGTGGGTCAACCTGTTCGGCCATGCGAACCCCGACATCAACGCGGCACTGAAGGACCAGCTCGACACGCTCGAGCACGCGATGCTCGCCGGCTGCACGCACGAGCCCGCGATCGAGCTCGCGGAGCGGCTGCACACGCTCACCGCGCGCACGCTCGGCCATGCGTTCTTCGCGTCGGACGGCGCGTCGGCCGTCGAGATCGCGCTGAAGATGAGCTTCCACGCGTGGCGCAACCGCGGCCGCGCGAACAAGCAGGAATTCGTCTGCGTAGCGAACAGCTACCACGGCGAAACGATCGGCGCGCTCGGCGTGACCGACGTCGCGCTGTTCAAGGACGCGTACGATCCGCTGATCCGCCATGCGCACGTCGTCGCGTCGCCCGACGCGCGCGGCGCGCTGCCGGGCGAGACGGCCGCCGACGTCGCGGGCCGCGCGCTCGCGGACGTGCGGCGCCTGTTCGTCGAACGCGGCGACCGGATCGCCGCGCTGATCGTCGAGCCGCTCGTGCAGTGCGCGGCCGGCATGGCGATGCACGATCCGTCGTACGTGCGCGGGCTGCGCGCGCTGTGCGACGAATTCGGCGTGCACCTGATCGCCGACGAGATCGCGGTCGGCTGCGGCCGCACCGGCACCTTCTTCGCGTGCGAACAGGCCGGCGTCTGGCCCGATTTCCTGTGCCTGTCGAAAGGCATCAGCGGCGGCTACCTGCCGCTGTCGCTCGTGCTCACGCGCGACGACGTGTTCGCCGCGTTCTACGACGACGACACGACGCGCGGCTTCCTGCACTCGCATTCGTACACGGGCAACCCGCTCGCGTGCCGCGCGGCGGTCGCGACGCTCGACCTCTTCGCACGCGACGACGTGCTCGCGGCGAACGCGCGCAAGTCGGCCACGCTGCGTGCCGCGCTCGCGCCGCTCGACGCACATCCGCAGGTACGCCACCTGCGCGAGCGCGGCACGCTGTTCGCGTTCGACGTCGCGCTCGACGGCGACGCGGCGCGCGGCTTCTCGCGGCGCTTCTTCGAACGCGCGCTGGAACGCGAGCTGCTGCTGCGCCCGATCGGCACGACCGTGTACCTGATGCCGCCGTACGTGATGAGCGACGACGACATCGCATGGCTCGCGCAGCACACGCGCGATACGCTCGACGCCACGCTCGCGGAGATCGCACGATGACACACCCGCTGCTCGACGCGCTGCAACGCGGCCTCGCCGATCTCGATGCCCAGGGGCTGCGCCGCGTGCGCCGCACCGCCGACACCGCGTGCGATGCGCGCATGACCGTCGACGGCCGCGAGATCGTCGGCTTCGCCAGCAACGACTATCTCGGCCTCGCCGCGCATCCGGCGCTCGTCGCCGCATTCGCCGAAGGCGCGCAGCGCTACGGCGCCGGCAGCGGCGGCTCGCACCTGCTCGGCGGCCATTCGCGTGCGCACGCGACGCTCGAAGAGGAGCTCGCGGCCTTCTCGGGCGGCTTCTCCGACGCGCCGCGCGCGCTGTACTTCAGCACCGGCTACATGGCGAACCTCGCCGCGATGACGGCGCTCACCGGCAAGCGCGCAACCCTCTTCTCCGACGCGCTGAACCACGCATCGCTGATCGACGGCATGCGGCTGTCGCGCGCGAACGTACAGGTCTATCCGCATGCCGACACGGCCGCGCTCGCCGCACTGCTCGACGCATCGGATGCCGAAACGAAGCTGATCGTCAGCGACACCGTGTTCAGCATGGACGGCGACATCGCGCCGCTCACCGAACTCGTCGCGCTGGCCGAGCGCCATGGCGCGTGGCTCGTCGTCGACGACGCACACGGCTTCGGCGTGCTCGGCCCGCAGGGCCGCGGAGCGCTCGCGGCCGCCGCGCTGCGTTCGCCGCATCTCGTGTACGTCGGCACGCTCGGCAAGGCCGCCGGCGTCGCGGGCGCATTCGTGATCGCGCACGAGACCGTGATCGAATGGATGATCCAGCGCGCGCGCAGCTACATCTTCACGACGGCCGCGCCGCCGGCCGTCGCGCACGCGGTATCGGCAAGCCTGAAGGTGATCGCGGGCGACGAAGGCGATGCGCGACGCGCGCATCTCGCCGCGCTGATCGAACGCACGCGCGCGCTGCTGCGCAATACGCGCTGGCAGCCGGTCGATTCGCACACGGCCGTGCAGCCGCTCGTGATCGGCAGCAACGACGCGACGCTCGCGGCGATGCGCGCGCTCGACGCGCACGGCCTGTGGGTGCCCGCGATCCGGCCGCCGACGGTGCCCGTCGGCACGTCGCGGCTGCGCGTGTCGCTGTCGGCCGCGCATTCGTTCGACGATCTCGCGCGGCTCGAAGCCGCGCTGGTCGAAGCCAGCGAGGGAGCCGCAGCCTCCGCTCACGCGGCCCCGCGGGAGACGGAACCGCCCCCACGCTCACTTCGTGAGCTGCCCCCCGAGGGGGCTGCAGCCTCCCTTGGGGCGGCCCGGCGGGAGACTGCGGCATGACCGCCCCGCTCTCGCTTTTCGTCACGGGCACCGACACCGAAATCGGCAAGACCTTCGTGTCGGCCGCGATGCTGCACGGCTTCGCGCGGCACGGCCTGCGTGCAGCCGCGCTGAAACCCGTCGCGGCCGGCGCATATGAACGCGACGGCGTGTGGCGCAACGAGGACGCCGACCAGCTCGACGCGGCCGCGAACGTCGTGCTGCCGCCCGAGCTGCGCACGCCGTTCCTGCTGAAGGCACCGGCCGCGCCGCATATCGTCGCCGCGCGGGAAGGCGTGACGCTCGACATCGACACGATCGTCGCGTGCCATCGCGAAGCGCTGACGCGCGCGGATATCGTCGTCGTCGAAGGCGCCGGCGGCTTCCGCGTGCCGATGAACGACACGCAGGACATGGCCGATCTCGCGGTCGCGCTCGGCGTGCCGGTCGTGCTCGTCGTCGGCGTGCGGCTCGGCTGCATCAGCCATGCGCTGCTCACCGCCGACGCGATTCGCCAACGCGGCCTCAAGCTCGCCGGCTGGGTCGCGAACCACGTCGACCCGGCGATGTCGTTCCCCGACGAGAACGTCGCGACGATGCGCGACTGGCTCGCCCGCGAGCACGGCGCGCCGCTGCTCGGCCGCATTCCGCACATGAGCCCGGCCGCCCCCGAATCCGCCGCGGCGATGCTCGACATCGCCGCGCTCGTCGATACGCTGCGTGCCGCGCGGCATTGACCCGACAGAAACAGATCCCCCGATCCCTCATCCCCGACCAGGACAGGAAAACGATATGACCCAAGCCCAGACCGCCACCACCGTGCAACCCGACGCGATTCCCGTGGCCGCTCCGGCCTCGCAACGCTGGCGCGTCGCCGACGTCGTCGCGCTGTTCGAGCTGCCGTTCAACGACCTGATCTTCCGCGCGCAGCAGGTGCACCGCGAGCACTTCGACGCGAACGCGGTGCAGCTGTCGACGCTGCTGTCGATCAAGACGGGCGGCTGCGAGGAAGATTGCGGCTACTGCTCGCAGTCATCGCACCACGACACGGGCCTGAAGGCCGAGAAGCTGATGGACGTCGACGCGGTGCTGGATGCCGCACGCGCGGCGAAGGCGAACGGCGCGAGCCGCTTCTGCATGGGCGCCGCGTGGCGCAACCCGAAGGAGCGCCACATGCCGGCGCTGACCGAGATGGTGCGCGGCGTGAAGGAACTCGGCCTCGAGACCTGCATGACGCTCGGCATGCTGGAAGACGAGCAGGCGCAGGAACTCGCGAATGCGGGCCTCGACTACTACAACCACAACCTCGACACGTCGCCGGAGTTCTACGGCCAGGTGATCTCGACGCGTACCTACCAGGATCGCCTCGACACGCTCGACCGCGTGCGCGACGCCGGCATCAACGTGTGCTGCGGCGGCATCATCGGGATGGGCGAATCGCGCCGCGAACGCGCGGGCCTGATCTCGCAGCTCGCGAACCTGAACCCGTATCCGGATTCGGTGCCGATCAACAACCTCGTCGCGATCGAAGGCACGCCGCTCGAAGGCACCGCGCCGCTCGACCCGTTCGAATTCGTGCGCACGATCGCGGTCGCGCGGATCACGATGCCGAAGGCCGTCGTGCGCCTGTCGGCCGGCCGCGAACAGCTCGACGACGGGCTGCAGGCGATGTGCTTCCTCGCCGGCGCGAACTCGATGTTCTACGGCGACCAGCTGCTGACGACGAGCAACCCGCAGTCGCAGAAGGATCGCGCGCTGTTCGAGCGCCTCGGCATCCGCGCGAGCGACGCGGACGCGATGTCGGCGAACGCGTAAGCGGAGCGGCCGTCGGGCCGGATCTGCAAACGGAAAAGCCGGGGCATGCCCCGGCTTTTCTGTATCCGGCCCCGTCGTTCAGGCCGCGCCGCCGAGCGCGCGCGGCTCCATGAACGTGTGCCGGAAATAATCGCGCACCGCGTGCATCGCGGGGCTCAACTCGATGTCCTTGCGCCACGCAAGACCGACGCTCATCGGCGGCACCGCATCGCGCAGCACGATCGTCTCGATGCGCCGCCCTTCGAGCGACCACGGCCGATACACCATGTCGGACAGGATCGCGACGCCGCTGCCGTTCGCGACCATGCTGCGGACCGCCTCGACCGACGACGTGCGCAGGATCACGTTCGGCCGGTACGGCGTCTCGTTCCAGTAACGCAGCGCCGTCTGCCCCGCCTCGTCGACCGTCAGCATCACGAACGGCTCGCGCGCGACTTCCGCGAACGTGACGCTCTCGTGCCTGAGCAGCGGATGATGCGCGCCGACCCACAGCCGCCGCACCGAGTGAATCACCGGCTCCAGCACGAGCGCCGGATTCGACACGTTCGACGTGAGCAGCACGGCCATGTCGTAGCGGCCCGCGATCAGCCCTTCCTCGATCGACTCGCGGTTCAGCTCGTGCAGGTGGATCGTCAGCCGCGGATACAGCGTGTTCAGGCGCAGCACGTGGTGCGGCAGGAAATAGCCGAGCACCGTGTAGCTCGCGGCGATCGCGAGCGTGCCGGTCAGCGTGCTTTCGAGGTTCGGAATCCGCATCGCCTCGTCGACCGACGACAGGATCGTGTACGCGTGATTCAGGAAACGCCGCCCCGTGTCGGTGAGCGTCACACCCGACGGCGTGCGCAGGAACAGTTGCGTGCCGAGGCTGTCCTCCAGTTCCCTGATCGCGCTCGTCACGGCCGACTGCGAAATCGTGAGCTGGATCGCGGCCTGCGAGATCTGGCCGAGCTCGGCGGTCGCGACGAAATACTTGAGCTGTCTGAGAGTCAGGGCCATGGTCGATGAGAAAACAGATGGGCACGCGACAAACATCATAACAACCGTGCCGAGCCCATGAACCCGACCTCGTGGAAACCCTGCCGCCCCAGCTCCGACGGCACCTGGCAGCCGTTTTCCGCGGTATCGAAAAAATCGATACGGTCGCATATAAAAATAGAACTTTTTTGACGCACCCCACGCGGCTAACCTGCGTTCAACACGGTTTCGGCATGCGCCACGACGCACGCGAACCGGAGAACCTGGAGGAGCACATCGTATGAGGAAGCACAGCGTCGACCTGAACTCCGACATGGGAGAAGGCTTCGGCCCGTGGACGATCGGCGACGGCGTCGACGAGCAGATCATGCCGCTGATCAGCTCGGCAAACATCGCCACCGGTTTTCACGCCGGCGATCCGAACATCATGGCGCGCACGGTGCAGCTCGCGCGCGACGCCGGCGTCGGCATCGGCGCGCACCCGGGCTTTCGCGATCTCGTCGGCTTCGGCCGCCGCACGATCGCCGAAACGCCACAGGCGCTCGTCAACGACATCCTGTACCAGCTCGGCGCACTGCGCGAGTTCGCGCGCCTGAACGGCGTCAGCCTGCAGCACGTGAAGCCGCACGGCGCGCTCTACATGCATGCGGCAGGCAACGAAGCGTTCTCGCGGATGCTGGTCGAAACGCTGCAACGCGTCGATCCGGGCCTGTGGCTGTACTGCATGGAGGCGTCGGTCACATACCGCGTCGCCGTCGAGTACGGGCAGCCGGTCATTCGCGAGTTCTACGCGGACCGAGACTACGACCGCAGCGGCTCGATCGTGTTCACGCGCCGCGTCGGCCGCCTCGATCCGCGCCAGGTCGCCGACAAGGTGCTGCGCGCATGCATCGACGGCAAGGTGCGGACGATCGACGGCGACGACATCGACATCGATTTCGATTCGGTCTGCATCCACAGCGACACGCCGGGCGCGCTCGACCTCGTGCGCGAAACGCGCCACGCGCTGATCCGCGAAGGCATCCGGACCGCCGGGCCGCAACCGCTCGCCGCCCATCACTGATTCAAGGAGACACACGATGGCATTGCACGATATCGTCAGCCCGCTGCCGGGCACCTTCTACCGGCGTCCGTCGCCCGATGCGGACTATTACGTCGCGGTCGACGCGACGGTCGCCGCCGGCACGGTGGTCGGCCTCGTCGAGGTGATGAAGCAGTTCACCGAGATCGAAACCGATGCGGCAGGGCGCGTGGTCGAGTTGCTCGTCGAGGACGGCGAGCCGGTCGACGCGGGCCAGGTGCTGATGCGGATCGAGGAGTGATGCGATGAATCCGGCAACCTCCTCCAGCGCGTTCTACCGGCCGTCGCGCATCCGCACCGTGCTGGTCGCGAACCGCGGCGAGATCGCGGTGCGCGTGATCCGTGCCGCGCGCGAGCTCGGCATGCGCGCGGTCGCCGTGGTCAGCGACGCGGACCGCGACAGCCTCGCCGCGCGCATGGCCGACGAAGCCGTCCACATCGGCTCGTCGCACGCGGCGAAGAGTTACCTGAATCCCGCCGCGATCCTCGACGCCGCGCGGCAGTGCGGCGCGGACGCGATCCATCCCGGCTACGGCTTCCTGTCCGAAAATGCCGCCTTCGCCGCGCAGGTCGAGGCGGCCGGCCTGATCTTCGTCGGCCCGGACTCGCAGGTGATCGCCACGATGGGCGACAAGGCCCGCGCACGCGAAACCGCGCGGCGCGCCAACGTGCCGACCGTGCCCGGCAGCGACGGTGTCGTGCAGTCGCTCGACGAGGCGCGGGACGTCGCCGCGCGCATCGGCTATCCGATCATGATCAAGGCGGCCGCCGGCGGCGGCGGGCGCGGCATCCGCGTCGCGCATGACGCCGCGCAGCTCGACGCCGAGCTGCCGCTCGCGCAGCGCGAGGCGCAGGCGGCGTTCGGCGACGGCGGCGTGTACCTCGAACGCTTCATCGCCCGGGCGCGCCACATCGAGGTGCAGGTGCTCGGCGACGGCCGTCACGTCGTCCACCTGTTCGAGCGCGAATGCTCGCTGCAGCGGCGCCGCCAGAAAATCCTCGAGGAAGCGCCGTCGCCTTCGCTCACGCCCGCGCAGCGCGACGCGCTGTGCGCGTCGGCCACGCGGCTCGCGCAGGCGGTCGGCTATCGCAGCGCGGGCACGCTCGAATACCTGTTCGACGACGCGCGCGGCGAGTTCTACTTCATCGAGATGAACACACGCATCCAGGTCGAGCATCCGGTGACCGAGGCGATCACCGGCATCGATCTCGTGCGCGAGACGCTGCGCATCGCCGACGGCGAGCCGCTGCGCTTCGCGCAGCCGGACATCGCGATGCGCGGCGCGGCGCTCGAATGCCGGATCAACGCGGAAGATCCATTGCAGGACTTCCGCCCGAACCCCGGCCGGATCGACGCACTGGTGTGGCCGACCGGCCCCGGCGTGCGCGTCGATTCGCTGCTCTATCCGGGCTACGTCGTGCCGCCGTTCTACGATTCGCTGCTCGCGAAGCTGATCGTGCACGACGAAAGCCGCGCGGCCGCGCTGCAGCGCCTGGCCCGCGCGCTGGGCGAGCTGCACGTCGGCGGGCTGAAGACGACCGCGCCGCTGCACGTCGCGCTGCTCGCCGACGACGACGTGCGCGCCGGGCGCTATCACACGAATTTCCTCGAAGCGTGGGTGCCGCAATGGCGTGAGGCCGCAACAACCGCCACGCAGCAATATGCAGCCGAACATGCGGACGCCGCGCGCGTCGGGGAGGCGATGTGACGACCCGTTATACCTTCGGCGGCGACGAATTCGTGTTCGTCGAAATCAGCGAATCGATGTCGCTCGACGCATTCTTCAAGGGCACGGCGATCACGCGCGAACTGCAGCGCCGCGCGGTGCCGGGCATCACCGAGATCTGTCCGGCGAATGCGTCCTACCAGGTGCGCTACGACCCGGACGTGATCGAGCCCGATGCGCTCGTCGCGCTGTTGAAGACGATCGAGGCCGAAGTCGGCGACGCGCCACTCGAACTCGATACACGCATCGTCGAGGTGCCGGTGCTGTACAACGATCCATGGACGCACGAGACGCTGATGCGGTTTCGCGAACGCCACCAGGACCCGTCGTCGACCGATCTCGAATACGCGGCGCGCATCAACGGCAAGCGCGACGTCGATGCCTTCATCGCCGCGCACTCGGGGTCGCCGTGGTTCGTGTCGATGGTCGGCTTCGTCGCGGGCCTGCCGTTCATGTACCAGATGGTCGAGCGCGAACGCCAGCTCGAAGTGCCGAAATACCTGCGGCCGCGCACCGACACGCCGAAGCTCACCGTGGGCCACGGCGGCTGTTTCGGCTGCATCTACTCGGTGCGCGGCGCGGGGGGCTACCAGATGTTCGGCGTGACGCCGGCGCCGATCTTCGACCCCGCTCAGCGGCTCGACTACCTGCGCGAGTTCATGGTGTTCTTCCGGCCCGGCGACATCGTGAAATTCCAGCCGATCGATCGCGCGACCTACGACGCCGCGGTGGCCGACGTCGAGGCCGGCACCTTTTCCCTGCGCGTGCGCCCGGTGCAATTCTCGCTCGACGCATTCCTGCGCGATCCCGATGCGTACAACCGCTCTCTCGTCGAGGTGCTGCATGCAAGCTGACGCGCACAACCTGATCGAGGTCGTGAAACCCGGCCTCGCGACGTCGGTCCAGGACATGGGCCGGCAAGGCTACTACCACGTCGGCATCCCGCCGTCGGGCTCGCTCGACCAGTACGCATCGCGCGCGGCGAATCTGCTGGTCGGCAATCCCGAAGAAGCCGCCGTACTCGAATGCACGCTGCTCGGCCCCGAGCTGCTGTTCCATACGGATGCGCTGATCGCCGTCACCGGCGCCGAGATGACGCCGAAGATCGACGGCATCGGCCAGCGCTGCAACGTCGCGCTGCGGATCGGCGCAGGCAGCGTGCTGTCGTTCAATTACGTGAAGGCGGGCGCACGCGCGTATCTCGCCGTCGCGGGCGGCATCGACGTGCCGGTCGTGCTCGGCAGCCGCTCGACCTACGCGCTCGGCGCGATCGGAGGCCACGCGGGCCGGCGCCTGCAGAAAGGCGACCGGTTGCCGCTCGGCGCCCCCGTCGGCACACCCCGCGAAGGGCGCGAGCTGCCGGCGGCCGTGAGCCGGCCGCTCGACAACCAGGTCGAGCTGCGGGTCCTGACGGGCCTGTACCACTACCGGCTCACCGACGATTCGGCGCGCACCTTCTTCGACGACGAATGGACGGTCGCACCCGAAGCCGATCGCATCGGCTACCGCTACAAGAACGGCCGCGCGCTGCAGTTCCGGCCGCGCGAGCAGCCATTCGGCGCGGGCGCCGATCCGTCGAACATCGTCGACGCGTGCTACCCGATCGGCTCGATCCAGGTGCCGGCCGGGCTCGAGCCGATCATCCTGCACCGCGACGCGGTGTCGGGCGGCGGCTACGCGACGATCGGCACGGTCATCAGCGCCGACATGGACCTGATCGGCCAGATGCAGCCCAACCACCGCGCGCGCTTCGTGCGCGTGACGATGGCCGACGCGCTCGCCGCGCGCCGCGAGTACCAGCGGCGCCTCGCGCTGCTGCGCGCCGTGCTGCGGGACTGAGCACCGGGCGCCCGGTTCGCGTGCCGGGCGCCGCTCGCCGCCGCCCCCTTTTCGCTGTCCGTCTTCCGCCCGCCCGGCCGCGCGCCGCGCGGCGGGGACGCCTGCGCGCTGTTCCTGCCGAACCGGTTGCCCGCCCGACGTCGGGGCAACCCTGCGGATCGCCTGTGCCGCGGCCGAGACGTCGTTCGCAACTTCTGCGCATCAAGGAGCACGATCATGGCCAACCTGGCTCAGGCCCGTACCGACGAGGATCTCGACCTGTCGACGCTCGCCGTCCCCGACCACGCGCGCATGCCGCCCTTCTCGCTGACGATGGCGTGGTGGGCCGTGTGCAGCGCGGTGTTCTACATCGTCGTGGGCGCCACGCTCGCGCTCACCTACGGCGCGCGCAACGCGCTGATCGGGATGGCGCTGTCGGTCGTGTCGTACGGCCTCGTCAACACGATCATCAGCCGCTATGCGATCCGCACGGGACTCTCGGTCGCGCTGTTCTCGCGCGTGCTGTTCGGCAGCGCCGGCGCGGCGCTCGCGACACTGATCTTCTTCGCGACCGCGATCTACTACGCGGTGTTCGAGGGCTCGGTGATCGCGGTTGCCGCGCACCACCAGTTTCCGGCACTCGACTACAAATGGGCCGCGCTGCTCGTCGTCTGCTACAGCGTGCCGCTCGTGTTCGGCAGCGTGCAGCACTGGCTCGACAAGTTCAACGGCGTGCTGCTGCCGTTCTACCTGCTGGGGCTCCTCGCGGCAGTCGGGCTCGCGACGGCCGAATACGGCTACAACGCGGCGTGGCTCGATTTCGGGCCGGCCGGCAACGCGCCGGCCGGCGACTGGTGGCACTGCTTCGTCTACTACATGGGCGTGTGGGTGCTGATGATGTTCACGTTCGACTACGCGCGCTTCGGCCGCAAGGAAGACGCGGGTTATCACGGCCGCTTCAACTTCGGGATGCCGTTTTACCTCGTCACGTTTCTCGTCAACGGCGCGGCCGGCATCTATCTCGTCAGCACGATTCCGGGGCTCGGTACGCTCTCCGAAGTATCGGTCGTGCTCGCGCTGCTGAAGCTGATGGGGGTGTGGGGATTGCTGTTCGTGTGGGTCACGCAATCCCGCATCAATACCGCGAACTACTACCTCGCGACCGTCAACATGCAGGCGTTCTTCCTGAAGGTGGCCGGCGTGCGTGCGCCGAAGTTCGTGTGGGCACTCGTGGTCGGTGCGGTCGTCTATGCGCTGATGATGGCGGACATCTTCTCGCGAATCCTGCAGGCGCTCGCGTACCAGGGCATCTTCGTCGTCGCGTGGGTCGGCGTCGCGCTCGCGCACATCCTGTCCGGCCGGTACGGACAACTCGTCGGCGACGACGTCGAATGCCGCGACGCCCATGTGCCGACCTTCAATCCGGGCGGGCTGACCGCATGGTTCGCCGGCGCGTTCACGGGACTCGCGCTGAACCAGGCGACGGGGTTCGCCGCGTCGCTGTCGGCGCCCGCGACCTTCGTCGTGTCGTGGGTCGTCTATCGCGCGCTGCTGGGCACCGCGAAACGTACCTGGTTCGTGCGCAATACGTGACGGGGTACGCATGCCGCCGCGGGCCGCGCGACCGTCTGCCGCGCGCTGGCGTGATTCGTCGCGCCGTGGCCGCCGCGGGCCACCGCGCGCGTCACACGTGCGATGCGGCTCCGTCGATGGTCGCGCGCACCTTCGCGACGAGCAGTTCGTCGACCGGTGCCAGCACCTCGCCGCGCGGGCGCACACCCGAGCCGAAATGCACCGCGCGCACGCCGGTCGCGCGGACGAAATCGCCGACCGCATCGACCGTGAGCCCCGAGCCGGCCAGTACCGTGCAGGTCGAGCCTGCGGTCTGCCGCACCAGCCGCGTGATCGTCGCAACCGCGTCGAGCACCGACGGATGGCCGCCCGACGTCAGCACCGACGTGACGGCCGGCACGCGCAGCAGCGCGTCGAACGCGGCGTTGAGATCGCGCGACACGTCGAACGCGCGGTGGAACGTCAGCGCGCGGCCGTCCGCCGCGGCCGCGATGCGGGCCAGCGCGCCCAGATCGACGTCGCCGCGCGCGTCGAGCGCGCCGAACACGACGCCGTTCGCACCAGCCGCGACGGCCGCGCGCACGTCGCGCTCGATCACGCGCAGGTCGTCGGCGTCGTAGACGAACGACCGGCTGTGCGGCCGCACGATCACGTTGACGGGAATCGGCACGGCGGCCACGACGGCTTCGATCAGGCCGACGCTCGGCGTCAACCCGCCTTCGGTGATCGCGGTCACGAGCTCGAGGCGGTTGGCGCCCGCGCGGGCGGCGGCCTTCGCGTCGCCGACAGTCGTGGCGATCACTTCGAGGAGGATGGAAGAAGCGGCGTTTCGGCTCATGGGCGGCCCGCGAATCGTCAGGACAATTCGCGCATCCTAGCCGAGCCGCGCGACGGGCGCCAGCGTGACGGGCGCCCCGCCGTCAGCGGCGCCCGGTCAGTCCCGTCGTCAGTCCCGCCGTCAGCCGCGCCGCGCGAGCCACACGCCGACGAGCGCGGACAGGCCGGTCGCCACGGCGCCGGGCGCGAACCGGAACATCCGCGCGTTCACGTCGACGCCCTGCTGCTGCATCACGTCGACGATCCCCGGCGCCAGCAGGAGCGTCACCCAGCCGATCATCCCGAACGCGGTGGTCGCGGACGCGACGAGCAGTGCGATGCCCGCGCCACGCGCGCGCGGCCGGAACGCGCCGGCGAACGCGCCCACGGCGAGGAACACGGCCGACAGCACGAACAACACGGCGACGAACACGAGCATCGCCCGCGTATGGCCGAGCTTCATGAACGCCATCATCTGCGCGGTGATCACGCACATGCCCGCGATCGTGAACAGCACGATCGCGAGCGCATTGCGCACGACGCTCATGCGCTCGCCTGACGGAAATACGCGGTCGCGGGGCGCCGGAACAGCAGGTAGACGAACAGGGCGAACAGCAGGACGCCGGGGATCAGCACCGCGAACATCGACGCCGGCATGTTGACGAACGAGAACGCGAAACCGAACACGGCCGTCACGATGTAGGCCTTGCGCGACCATTCGCGGCCCTTGAGGATCGCGATGCCGATCACGACGTTCACGGCTTCGATGAGCACGCTGATGCCGAGCGTCGCCCAGACGGGCAGCAGGTAGTGCGACAGCAGCGCCTGGGTGGTCGGCATGCCGATCGTGAATGGCGTATAGATGCACGTGATCGCGTTGGTCACGATGATGATCCACGCGAGAATGGTCAGCGAAATCGGTCTTTTCATTGTGTTTTCCTTGTTATTCGCCGCCATGGTGGCCCCCGGGACGGCGCGCCCGCGGTCACGATGGCCGCGGTCGCGCCATTGTCGGGGAAGCGCGGGGCGAGCGCAACGGGCCGCCCGCACTGGCCCGGGTCACCCTGCGCGCCGCCTGCGATACGCGCGTCGCTAGCCGGCGTCCGCTTCGTCGTCGATCCAGTCGATATCGCCGCACAGCACGCGCTGCGTATCGCCGACGCGCACGGCCACCGACAGCGTCACGCACGGCTGCGCCTCGTTGATCGACAGGTACGGCCGCGTGACCTGCACCCGCCCCGGCTCGGCGATCGCCGAGCGGAAATACGGCCGGCGCAGCCAGTTCGCGCCCTGTGCGTCCGCCAGCGGCGAAAAGCGTGCCTCGGCGAGCGCGCGGTCGGCGCGCAGCACGACGTTGCGGCCCGACTGGCGGCCGTGCGCGTCGAGCAGGAAGCAGCGCGCGGCCGCGTCGAGCGCGAGGAAGTTCCAGCACACCTCGTCGAGCGGCTCGCCGGCCGCGAGGCGCTCGGCCGCGCGTTCGAACGCGCGCAGGTACGGCGCGAGCCGCTGCGCATCGCGCCGCTCGCGCGCCTCGGTCTGCTGGCGGAAACGCTCGGTCAGCTCGCCGATGCAGCCCGTCGCGGCCGCGCTGTCGGGCAGCCCCGGCGCCGGCCGGCCGAAGTAGTAGCCCTGCACGAAATCGGCCTCGCAAGACAGCGCGATCTGCGCCTCGTGCTCGGTCTCGATCCCCTCGACGAGCACCAGCTTGCCGGCCTCGTGCAGCAGCGTCACGAGGCCGTGCAGGATCGCGGTGAGCCCGGTGCGGTGCGCCGCGTGCGACAGCATGATCCGGTCGAGCTTCACGATGTCCGGGTTCAGTTGCCAGATCCGCTCGAGATTCGAGTGGCCCGCGCCGAAATCGTCGAGCGCGATCAGGAAACCGTGCGTGCGGAATTCGCGCACGGCCTCGGCCAGCCGCTCGACGTCCTCCGCGCGCTGTTCGAGCACTTCGAGCACGATGCGGCGCGGCGGCATGCCGAGCCGCTTCAGGTTCGCGAGCAGCGCGGCCGCCTGGAACGGGTCGGTGAGCACCCCGGGATGCACGTTGAGGAACAGCCACTCGCGCTCGGCGCCGAGCAGCGCGAAGTTCTCGAGATGCAGCGCCTGCGCGAGCCGGTCGAGCTGCAGCAGTTCGCCCTGGCGCGCGGCCTCGCCGAACACGTCGAGCGGCGACACCGCGCGGTCGAGCGCATCGTGCGCGCGCAGCAGCGCCTCGTAGCCCACCGCACGCTGGTGCGACAGGCTGAAAATCGGCTGGAACACGGTCGTGAGCGTCAGGTCGCGGTGCTGCGTCGCCAGACGTTCGAGGCCGGAACTCACCTCCCGCTCGAACCGGTACGGCGACGCAGCGGCCGGACGCTCCTGTTGCACGATCGTCATGCCTTCCTCCTGGTAATGCCTTCGAACGCGGCGCCCGGCAAGGCGAACGGCGCGTGCAATGTCATGGTTGGACCCTCGGTTGCCCGGTCGACGCCGGACGGTTGACCAGCATCAAGCAAGCTCCGTGCAAGGCGCGTAGAACCCATGTGCCGCGCGGGCTCACCGGGCCGCCGCACCACCGTGGCACACGCACGACGCACCAGTTTCGTGCGCACGCACCGGCCGCTCGAACGCACCCGTCACGCTGTCACGCTACACTCCGTACGATCGTTTCATTCCCCGTATTCGCCGTATCGATGGAAATCGTCTTCACCGTCCTGATCCTGCTGCTGACCGTCGCGCTGTCCGGCGCCGTCACGCGCATCCTGCCGTTCCAGCTGCCGTTGCCGCTGATGCAGATCGCCTTCGGCGCGATGCTCGCGTGGCCGAAGCTGAACCTGCACGTCACGTTCGATCCCGAAATCTTCATGCTGCTGTTCATTCCGCCGCTGCTGTTCGCGGACGGCTGGCGGATTCCGAAGCGCGAGCTGTACCTGCAGCGCCGCGCGATCCTGATGCTCGCATTCGGGCTCGTGTTCATGACGGTACTCGCAGTGGGCTATTTCGCGCACTGGCTGATACCCGAGTTGCCGCTGCCGATCGCGTTCGCACTCGCGGCCGTGCTGTCGCCCACCGACGCGGTCGCGCTGTCGGGCATCGCAGGAAAGGGCCGGATTCCGCCGCAGCTGATGCACATCCTCGAAGGCGAGGCGCTGATGAACGACGCGTCGGGCCTCGTCGCGCTGAAATTCGCGATCGCGGCCGCGCTGACGGGCATGTTCTCGCTGCGCGACGCGTCGGTCACGTTCGTGATCGTCGCGGCCGGCGGGCTCGCGACGGGCGCGATCGTGTCGTGGGTGTTCAGCGCGCTGTCGACGCGCTTCCTGAACGCCGAACAGGAAGGCGATCCGGCCCCCGGCATCGTGATGACGCTGCTCGTGCCGTTCGCGGCCTACCTGTTCGCCGAGCACCTCGAGCTGTCGGGCGTGCTGGCGGCCGTGTCGGCCGGGATGATGATGAATTACACGAGCTTCTCGCGCAAAAGCACCGTCGCTTCGCGCGTGCGCGCCGAAAGCACGTGGGCGATGATCGAATTCGTGTTCAACGGCATGGTGTTCATCATGCTCGGGCTGCAGCTGCCGCACATCATCGGCCGCACGCTCGTCGACGCGCACCACACGAGCGACGCGCTCGTCGGCCGGATGATCTTCAACGTCTGCGCGATGATGCTCGCGCTGTATGCGATCCGCTTCCTGTGGGTCTGGCTGCTGCGCTGGTTCGCGAGCCGTCGCGCCGCGCGCCAGGGCCTCGCCGGCACGATGGCCGGCATCCGCACGATCGCGGTGATGACGGTCGGCGGCGTGCGCGGCGCGGTCACGCTCGCCGGCGTGCTGTCGATTCCGGTCGCGCTGTCCGACGGCGTGCCGCTGCCGGGCCGCGACACCGCGATCTTCGTCGCGTCGGCGGTGATCCTCGGCTCGCTCGTCGTCGCGGTGATCGGCCTGCCGCTGCTGCTGCGCGGCGTGCGTTCGTCGCGCAGCCCGCTCGGCGACGAGGAACGCGCCGCGCGCGCGGCCGCCGCGCAGGCCGCGATCCGCGCGATCGACTCGTCGCACGACGCGATCTCGGCCGATCTCGACGAATCGGGTGCCGCGCGCTGCGCGGATATCTCCGCACGCGTGATGGACCAGTACCGCCGCCGCCTCGCGACGCTCGCCGAGGACGGCCCCACGCCGCGCGCCGAAGCGAAGCAGGCCGAAACGATGGAACTGCAGATGCGGATCGCGGCCGTGCGCGCGGAACGCACCGCGCTGTACCGGCTGCGCAGCGACAGCAAGATTTCCGACGAGACGCTGACGAAACTGCTGCGCGAGATCGACCTGTCGGAAACCGCGCTGTCGACGCGCAAGAAAGGCATTCTCTGACGGACGGCCGCCGCTGCCGGTGCGCAGCCGCCACTCATGAAAAAAACGGCGACGCACCCGCGTCGCCGTTTTCACATCCGCCCACCTCCGCCCGGGCGCGCGTTACTTCGCGACCACGACCGGAATCCCCTTAAGCATGCCCGCGCCCTTCATCTCGTCGAGCGCGTGCTGCACGGCCGCGCTCGTCGCCGCGTCGATGCCGAGCTGCAGCGCGAGCTCGCGCTCCGCGCGCTTCACGCCGGCCAGGTTGCGCACCTTCACGTGACCGAAGCCGCGCACGCGGGCATGCAGGTCGGCCAGTTGCGCGACCTGCGCCGCATTGCCGGCCGTCATCGCGGCGAGCGCCCGCGCGAGCGTCGTCTCGTAGTCGTCGGCAAGCGCGCGTTCCATCCTGCGCTCGACGGTGCGGCCGAACGGATCGAGCCACGTGCCGCGCAGGCTGCGCACGCGCGCCAGCACGCCGAACACCGGCCACATCCACTGGCCGAACACGCGCTTCTTCGGCACGCTGCCGTCGCTGCCGGCCTTCGCGACCGTCGGCGGCGCGAGGTTGAACTTCACGCGATAGGCCTGCCCCGGCACGCCTTCGAACTGCGCTTCGAGCGCCGTGCGGAACGCGTCGTCCGTGTACAGCCGCGCGACCTCGTATTCGTCCTTCACCGCGAGCAGCCGGTAGAACGTCGTCGCGACCGCGCGCGTGAGTGAATCGTCGCCCTTCGCACGCGCCGCGCTCACGAGCGCACGGTAGCGCTCGACATAACGGGCGCCGCCGTACGCATCGAGACGCGCTTCGCGATCGGCGATCAGCTCGGCGAGCGTTTCCGGCGCGGCATGCGCGGCCACCGTGTGGCGCGCGTTCCACAACGCATCGAGGCCCGCCGCGTCGCCGGCCGCCATCCGGCCGATCGAGAACGCAAGCTTGTTCATCGGGACCGCGACGTTGTTCAGCTCGATCGCGCGCATCATCGCCGCGAGCGACACCGGCACGAGGCCGAGCTGCCATGCATAACCGAGCATCAGGATGTTCGCGCCGATCGAGTCGCCGAGGAACTTCGCGGCGAGCGCCTGCGCGTCGCAGCTCGACAGGTAGCCGTCGCCGGCCGCGTGACGCATCTTCTCGAGCAGCGCGTCCGCATGCAGGTTCGCGTCGGGGTTCTGCACGAACGACGCATTCGGGATCCGGTGCGTGTTGACGACGATCCGCGAACGTTCGTGACGCACCGTCTGCAACGCCTCGGCGCTCGCGCCGACGACCATGTCGCACGCGAGCAGCACGTCGGCCTGCTGCGTGTCGATGCGCACCTGGTTCAGCCACCGGTCGTTCGACGCGATCCGCACGAACGACAGCACCGAGCCGCCCTTCTGCGCGAAGCCCATGAAGTCGAGCACCGACGCGCTCTTGCCCTCGAGGTGCGCGGCCATGCTGATCAGCGCGCCGACCGTCACGACGCCCGTGCCGCCCACGCCCGTCACGAGCATGTCGAACGGCGCCGCGTCGAGATGGGTCGCCGGCACCGGCAGCGCATCGACGCGCGCGGCGAGCGCGGCTTCGTCGAAGGCGGCACCGGCGGCCTTCTTCAGCGCCGCGCCTTCGACCGTCACGAAGCTCGGGCAGAAGCCGTTCACGCACGAATAGTCCTTGTTGCACGACGACTGGTCGATGCGGCGCTTGCGGCCGAGCGGCGTTTCGAGCGGCTCGACCGACAGGCAGTTCGACTGCACGCCGCAGTCGCCGCAGCCTTCGCACACCGCGTCGTTGATGAACAGGCGCTTGTCCGGGTCGGGGAATTCGCCCTTCTTGCGGCGGCGGCGCTTCTCGGCCGCGCAGGTCTGGTCGTAGATCAGCACGGTGACGCCCGGCGTCTCGCGCAGCTCGCGTTGCACCGTGTCGAGTTCGCTGCGGTGATGGAACGTCGTGCCTTTCGGGAACAGCCCGTGGTGACCGTCGTACTTCTCCGGTTCGTCGGACACGACGACGAAGCGCGACACGCCTTCCGCCTCGACCTGCCGCGCGATCTGCGGCACCGAGATGCTGCCGTCGACCGGCTGGCCGCCCGTCATCGCGACCGCGTCGTTGTAGAGGATCTTGTACGTGATGTTCGCCTTCGCGGCCACGGCCTGGCGGATCGCGAGGATGCCCGAATGGAAGTAGGTGCCGTCGCCGAGGTTCTGGAATACGTGCTTCGTGTTGGTGAACATCGCGTGCGCGGCCCAGTCGACGCCCTCGCCGCCCATCTGGATCAGCCCCGTCGTGTCGCGCTCCATCCACGACGCCATGAAGTGGCAGCCGATGCCGGCCTGCGCGATCGAGCCTTCCGGCACCTTCGTCGACGTGTTGTGCGGGCAGCCCGAGCAGAAGTACGGCGTGCGCTTCACGGCATCCGCCTCGTTCGACAGGATCTGCGGCGCGACGAGATCGACGACGCGCTCGCGCCGATCGAGCGCCGGCTTGTGGCGCGCGAGCCATTCGGCGAACACGGGCAGGATGCGCGACGGGCGCAGCTCGCCGAGCTCGGACAGCAGGCAGGCGCCTTCGGCATCGTGCTTGCCGAGCACGCGCGGGCGCGCGCCCTCGGTGCGGTTGTACAGATAGTCCTTGATCTGCTGCTCGATGACCGGGCCCTTCTCCTCGATCACTAGCACTTCGGCGAGCCCGTCGACGAAGGTCTCGATGCGTGTCATCTCGAGCGGATACGACAGGCCGACCTTGTAGATCCGCACGCCGGCCGCGTCGAGGTCGGCCACCGTCAGGTCGAGGCGGCGCAGTGCTTCCATCAGGTCGAGGTGCGCCTTGCCGCACGTGACGATGCCGACGTTCGCCTGCGCGCTCGGCGCGATCCACTTGTCGATGCTGTGGGTGCGCGCGAAATGGCGCACCGCGTCGAGCTTCGCGGCGAGGCGCGCTTCGATCGTCAGGCTCGGCAGGTCCGGCCAGCGGTTGTGCAGGCCGCCCGCCGGCGGCGTGAAGCCTTCGGGCGCCGGCCAGTGCGTCTGCAGCGCGTCGAGGTCGACGGTCGAGCCCGACTCGACCGTTTCGGAGATCGCCTTGAAACCGACCCACGCGCCCGAGTAGCGCGACAGCGCCCAGCCGTACAGGCCGAATTCGAGCATGTCGGCGATGTTCGCCGGGTTCACGACCGGCATGTGCCACGCGATCATCGCGAAGTCGCTCTGGTGCGGCATCGACGACGACACGCAGCCGTGGTCGTCGCCCGCGACGACCAGCACGCCGCCATGCGGCGACGAACCGTACGCGTTGCCGTGCTTCAGCGCGTCGCCCGCGCGATCGACGCCCGGGCCCTTGCCGTACCACATCGCATACACGCCCTCGACCGTGCGCTCGGGATCGGCCTCGACACGCTGCGTGCCGAGCACGGCCGTGCCGCCGAGTTCCTCGTTGATCGCGGGCAGGAAGCGCACGCCGCTCGCGTCGAGCAGTTTCTTCGCCTTCCACAGCTGCTGGTCGACCATGCCGAGCGGCGAACCGCGATAGCCGCTGACGAAGCCGGCCGTGTTGAGCCCCTGTTCGGCGTCGACGGTGCGCTGCATCAGCAGCAGGCGAACCAGCGCCTGCGTGCCGGTCAGGAAGATCCGACCGCGCGTCGCGGTCAGGTTGTCGGTCAGGCGGTAGTCGGACAGGGCGGGCGTGCCATCGACGGGCAAGCGGGCGGTCATGGGGGGAAGTCTCCTGATTGTGCTGTTCTGGGCTGCGCGGCAGGCGCCGGACGACGCGTGGGGGACGGCAGCGAATGGCTCTATTTTTTCGCGCGCAGCCGAGAATGTTTTTTCTCATCTTGCTCGGACGGGGCTGTAGCGAGAAAAACTGCGCAGGTTTTTGACCGAATTTGAGATAGTTCTCGCGCGCGGCGGCCGGGCGGGATGGGCGACGTGTCGGGGCAGACGGGCTGTTTGCCGGGAACGCCCGGGGTTGCCCGACGGCGGTTCAGGTATGCGGTGGCTGTCGCTCGCGCCCCGTGTGACAAGGGTTTCGGCGGGTGGAGGCGGTCACGCTCACCGTTGAAATGCACAGCGTTCCGATTGGGCGGCGGCGCGGGATGTCCACAATCCCGCTCTCGTGCTCACCATTCGATTGCACAGGGTTTCGAGTGGCGCAGGGGCCGGGATATCCACACCGTCATCGGCATGCGGCACGCTCGAGTGCCGGCGCTCACCGTTGAAATTCACAGCGCGGCGAGTGGGTTTCGGCGATGGATATCCACACTGGAAATGGCGCATGGCGTCGATCCGGCGTTCACCCTCACCGATCGAATACACAGGGGCGCGACTGGGTTTGTCGGCCGGTATCTCACTCGGACAGGCCGGCCGGAACCCGCATGCTGCACAATCGCGGGCTCGCGCTCACCGTTGCGATGCACAGGGCTTCGAGTGGCTGCCATTGCGGTTATCCACTTCAGATCCGGCAGAACCGCCCAGCCACGCGGGCACCCTCACCGTTGAAAACCACAGCGCTTCGAGTGATCCGGTGCGCGGGATATCCACATGGGCGAGAACCCGCCGAGCGACAGCGGATGCGCGCCCAGGAAGGCGCTGCGGGCCGGCATTCCATGCCGGAAGGGGCTCATGGGCCGGTCGAGCGCTGATGCTCACCGTCGCAGCACTTCGAGCGATCCGGGACGCAAGATATCCACGTGGGCGAGAATCCGCCGAGCAATGGCGGGGGCCCGGAAGCGCCACCGCGCCGGCATTCCGTGCCAGAAACGGCTCATCGGCCGGTCGAGCGCTGATACTCACCGTCGCGGCGCTTCGAGCGATCCGGGACGCAGGATATCCACATGGACGAGAATCTGCCGAGCAATGGTGGGGGCCCGGGAGCGCCACCGCGCCGGCATTCCGTGCCGGAAGGGGCTCATCGGCCGGTCGAGCGCTGATGCTCACCGTCGCAGCGCTTCGAGTGATCCGGAACGCAGGATATCCACATCGGCGAGAATCCGCCGAGCAATGACGGGGAGCCCGGAAGCGCCACCGCGCCGGCATTCCGTGCCGGAAGCGGCTCATCGGCCGGTCGAGCGCTGATGCTCACCGTGGAAATGCACAGTGCCGCGAGTCGTTTCGGCTGCCGGATATCCACACGGGAGCCCCAGTTGTCTTCACCCTCACGCTCGCGTGCGAACCGGACATGCACGACGCTTCAGGTGGTGTTGGCTTGGGCTTGGGCTTGGGCTTGGGCTTGGGCTTGGGCTTGGGCTTGGGCGGCCGAATGATCGCATTCTGGTGCTCTGACCGCCTATCGCGTGTTGATGCGCGCCTTTGCGGGCACGTCGAGTCGCTCGCGAACGCGGCGATGCGCGGCAAAATCGGCGCATTGCAGACCACTCCACCGCGCTCACCGTTAGAATGCACGGCCCTTCGGGTGGCTGCCGATAGCGGGATATCCACGTCGCGGCGCGTCCGCGGTTCGGCCACGATGCGCGCGTTCAGCTAGAATGCGCGGCGCGCCGAACCTCGACAAAAGTCAGGAAACCCCGCCGGGAAAGGCGCGCAGCGGGATCGCGCGTCGCCCCTCACCGTCGAATTCCACAGCATTTCGCGTCGTTCCGTGGGCGAGTTGTCCACAACCCGCTTCATGCCCTTCGCATCATCCGGTGCCCTCACCTGTGAAATGCACAGGGCGCCGAGTCGTTTCGGCGCAAGGATATCCACATCCGATCGCACTGCGCGACCTTCGTCGAAACATCGGCAAGCGCGGCCCGAGCCTCCACCGGCGACTATCGGGCAGACACCGGAAAGCCCCATCCGGGCGGCCTCGACGACACCCTCACCATTCAAATGCACAGCGTTTCGAGTCGCCCCGGGAGTTGGTTATCCACATCCGTTCCTGCCAGACTGCTTCGGACGGGCGCGCGCCCTCGTGCCGCGTCATTCGGCAATCGACCGGATGACCGCCGCCGGATTACCGCCAACCAGCACATTCGGCGCAACATCCCGCGTGACGACGGCCCCGGCCGCGACCACCGAGTTCTCGCCCACCGTCACACCGCCGACGATCGTCGCGCCGGCGCCGATCCATACGTTGCGTTCGATCACGATCGGCTTTGCGACGACGAAATCGCGCCGCCGCGAAGGTTCGACGGGATGGCCCGACGTGATGAGACCGACGTTCGGCCCGATCATCACGTCGTCGCCGATCGCGAGCCCGCCGAGATCGTAGAACGTGCAGTTCTGGTTGACGAACACGTTGCGACCGAGCTTCATGCCGGTGCCGCCCGTCGCATGGAACGGCGGGATCAGCACGAAGCCGTCATCCACCGGCGTGCCGATCAGTTCGCCGAACAATGCGCGAACCTCGCCTACATCGTCGAATGTCAGGCGGTTGATCCGCGCGGTGATCGCCATCGCGCGTTTGACCTCGGCCACCATGGCCGCCGATTCCGGTGTTCTGCGTGGAATGATCGTGGTGCGATCGTCGTTTGCCATGCGTGACTTGTCTCCCATGATTTCCCTGTTTCGTGTCGCATCGGCGAACGCGGCCGGATGCGAGTCTTGCCGTACGCGCGGCCACTGCGGGCCTCGCGATGCCGGGCAAGTAACGCGGGCTTGCGCCGGAGTTTTTCACCTTGTTCATAACTAGTATCAATATGACTAGTTATTTACGCACCTCCGTGTCACATCGGACTCTGCCCGGTTTTCCACTCGAAACGTCACGCGTCCGGCCATCACTTGCCGATAGGCGCTCCTAGCCGGGCGCCCCTAGCCGGGCGCCCCTGTCCGAACCTCTTGCGCTCGGGTACGCTTGAGCATCCACCGGACCGACAGCTGCACCCAATCACGGAGGCACGATGAAGCTCTACTACTGGCCGAAGACCCGGGCATTCCGGGCGTTGTGGATGCTCGAAGAACTCGGCGTGGTGTACGAACTCGTGCCGATCGACCTGCGCTCGCACGAACAGGGCAGCGACGCGTTCGTGCAGGTCAACCCGATGGCCAAGCTGCCCGCGCTCGACGACGGCAGCGTGCCGTTCGCCGAATCGGGCGCCGTGCTGCTCTATCTTGCCGACCGCTGCCCGGGTGCCGGGCTCGGCATCGCGCCCGACGATCCGCTGCGCGGCCGCTTTCTCCAATGGATGTTCTTCACGCCGACCTGCCTCGAACCGGCGATGGCCGAAAAATTCACCGGCGCGTCGGGCAATCCGGTCGCATTCGGCTGGGGCAACATCACGCGCGTGCAACGCGCACTCGCGCAAGCGCTCGCCCATCATCCATGGCTCGTCGGCGACCGCTTCACCGCGGCCGACCTGCTGCTCGCCAGCACGCTGAAGATCGCATTCGACGCGCATCTGCTGCCGCACGAAGGCGTGCTCGGCGACTACGTCGCGCGCGCCGAGGACCGCGACGCGTTCCGCCGCGCGGTCGCGATCGAACAGCGCGAAGCGGCGCGCCTGCTGCATGCGTGACGCGTAGCGCGCGGGCGGTGCCGCCAGCCGCCCGCGCGCGTACCTACGCGGCCGGGCCCGGCGCCGCTGTGTCGGCATCGACCACCGCGCCCGGCGAGCCGCGCTCGTCGGTATCGGTGTCGACCGGCACGACTTCATGAAAATGCGTGTAGTCGATGTGCGTGATGCCGTCTTCGTCGTGCATCAGGTCGACATAGCGGTGACGCCAGCGGATGTCGCCATGCACCCACGTGTGACGCGCCTGCATCACCTGCGCGGTCGTCTCGTCCGAGCCTTCGATCGTGATCAGCAACGACGCGTCGCGCGCGGCGAGCGATTCGGGCGTCTCGCCGAACAGCGCGCTCGATTCGTCGATCACGTGCATCAGGTTCCAGCCGAGCAGGAAAATCGGGTGCTCGCTGCGCACGAGCGGCAGGTCGTGGATCTTGCGCAGCATGTAGCCCTCGTGCGTACCCTCGATCCGCATCAGCCGCAATTTCGCCTGCGCCTCGGCAATCACGTTCTGGCGCGCGTTCGCGGCGCGCACCATCAGCGTCATCCTGCCGTTCAGCGGCCGGACGATCGCGTAGCGCGCGAACAGGATCTTCGCCTGCGGCCGCGAAAACCGCGCGAACACGAGCCCCGTGGCCAGCGCGATGCCCGACATCCCGATGAAGATCTCGAACGTCGCGACCAGGTGCGCATAGACGGTCTGCGGATGCATGTCGCCGTAGCCGACGGTCGCGAGCGTCTCGACGCTGAAGAAGAATGCGCCGCCGAACCCGGGCGGCGACTGGTTCGCGATCGACGCGTGGCCGAGCAGGTAGAGCGTTGCAAAGCCGCCGTTGAGCAGCAGGAACAGCACGGCGAGCGACAGGAAGAAAACGGGCCAGCTCACCGTCAGCGCGCGGTGATAGAGGTCGCGCCAGCCGAGCGGCGGCATCCCGTACGCGATGACCGGGCGTGTGCCCGACCAGATCTTGCGGCCACGGCCGCGGGAGGCTGGGGAGGACGAATCGACATTCATCGCGCGGGGCCGGAAGCAGGAAGGCGATGAGCGTAGCACGCGCGGCCGCGGCCGGGTATGCGTGCCGGTTCGGAATGGACGTCCGCCGCGCCGCCGGCCGCCAGGCACAAAAAAGCCGGCCGCGGAAGCGGCCGGCTGCGTCGTCAGCGTGCGGACAGGCGCGCGGTGTGCGCGGCGCTCACTTCCGGTCGACGATCACCTGGTCGAACGTGCCGCCGTCCGCGAAATGCGTCTTCTGCGCGTTCGCCCAGCTGCCGAAGACCTGCTCGACGCTGAACGTCTTCAGCGGCTTGAACTCGGCAGCATGCTTCTTCAGCACGTTCGCGTCGCGCGGGCGCAGATGGTGCTGCGCGATGATCTCCTGCGCTTCCGGCGTGTACAGGTAGTCGAGATACGCCTGCGCGACCTTGCGCGTGCCCTTCTTGTCGACGACCTTGTCGACGACGGCGACGGGCGGCTCCGCGAGGATGCTCGCCGACGGATACACGGCGTCGAACTGCGCGCCCGACGCACCGGTGTCCATCAGCGCGACTTCGTTCTCGAACGTGACCAGCACGTCGCCGATGCCGCGCTGCGTGAACGTCGTCGTCGCGCCCCGGCCGCCGGAGTCGAGCACCGGCACGTTGCGGAAGATCGCCTTCTCGAAGTCGATCGCCTGCTGGTCGGTCGCGCCCTTCTGCTTCTGGAAGCCCCATGCGGCGAGATACGCATATCGACCGTTGCCCGACGTCTTCGGGTTCGCGATGATCACCTGGACACCCGGCTTCGCGAGATCGCTCCAGTCCTTGATCGCCTTCGGGTTGCCCTTGCGCACCAGGAACACCATCGTGGTCGAGTACGGCGAGCTGTTGTCCGGGAAACGCGCACGCCAGTCCTTCGGCAGCAACTGGCCGCGCTCGGCGAGCAGGTCGATGTCGTTCGGCTGGTTCATCGTCACGACGTCGGCCTGCAGCCCCTGCAGCACCGACAGCGCCTGCGCGCTCGACGCGCCGTGCGACTGCTTGATCGCGACCGTCTCGCCGGTCTTCTGCTTGTACGCGGCGGCAAAGCCCGTGTTGATGTCCTTGTACAGTTCGCGCGTCACGTCGTACGACACGTTCAGGATCGACGTGTCCGCGTGCGCGGCCGACGCCGCCACGACCAGCGCCGCCGCCGCGCCCGTGTGCAGCCAGCGGCCGATCCCCTTCATGCTTGCCATCGTGATATGCCCCGTTTCCAGTGGTGGTGAATGTGCGTGACGGCACGCGTACGCGCTGTCATCGAAACGTAAGCGGGCATTCTAGCGGCCGGGCGCGGCGCGCTTTCCAATCAGTCGTGGAAAGCAAATCTCGATTCCTGCTAAACGGCGCGGACACTCGCGTGCGCATCGATTCAGGTGTTAAGATCGCCGCTCAGCCCATTCACGGTTCCTCCATGTCCGCTTCCCTGCGCTCGCTTCCGATCCTCGCCGCCGTCGCGGCAGGTGCGCGCGCGGCCGGGCTGAAACTGAAAAAACGACTCCTCGACTGACGGGGACGTCGCGTCCCGTCAGGCGAATGCCGGACGGGATGCCCGCAGGTCGTTTCATTCTCCTTGCACGCATGCCTCGCTCCGGCCCTCCGCCGGCGGAACGGTTCCTTCCCACTCCGTTTCCACCATGAGGCTTTGCATGAACACACGTTTCGAAGGTATCTGGCTGCCGATCATCACGCCGTTCCACCACGGCGAAGTCGACCATGCCGCGCTCGCGCGACTCGCGCGCCACTATGCGGGCGCGGGCATCGCGGGCTTCGTCGCGGGCGCGACGACGGGTGAAGGCGTGCTGCTCGACGCACGCGAACAGGACGCCGTGTTCGCGACGCTGCGCGACGCGGCGCCCGGACTGCCGATCGTCGTCGGGCTGACCGCGAGCGCAACGCATTTCGCGGCCGCGCGTGCGCGCGAACTCGCGACATTGCGACCCGACGGGCTGCTCGTCACGCCGCCCGTGTACGTGCGGCCGACGCAGGACGGCATCCGCCGCCACGTCGAGGCGATCGTCGACGCGGCCGACCTGCCGGTGCTCGTCTACAACATCCCGTACCGCACCGGCGTGAACGTCGAACTGGACACGCTGCAGGCGCTTGCGCGCGACCCGCGCGTCGCGGGCATCAAGGAATGCGGCGGCACGCTCGACCGAATGAACCGGCTCGTGCACGACACGCCGCTCGCGATCCTGTCCGGCGACGACAACCAGAACTTCGCGGCGATGTGCGCCGGTGCGCACGGCGCGATCGCGAGCAGCGCGCACGTGCTGCCCGAATGGCATGTGCGCATCCATGCGCTGCTGCGCGACGGCCGGCTCGCCGATGCGCGGCGCCTGTCGGTCGCGTTGCAGCCGCTCGTCGCGGCGCTGTTCGCGGAGCCGAATCCGGCACCGGTGAAGGCCGTGCTGGCCGCGCAAGGGTGGTGCGAGGACGGGTTGCGGCTGCCGTTCGTGCCGGCGAGCGAAGGGTTGCGGGAGCGGCTGGCCGCGCTCTGCGCGGAACTGGACGAAACCGCACCGGACGCCGCAGCGGCATGACCCGCGACGCCTCGTGAGGCGCCGGCGACCGACGGCTTTCGCGCCGACAAATTGCTTCAAACTGTCAGAACGAGAGACAGGCCGTACCGTGCAAGATGGGTATCGGCCGTCACGAGCTGAAGCGGCTCGAGCCGTGCCTGCGCGACCAGCAAGCGATCGAACGGATCGCGATGGTGGTGCGGCAAATCACGCACTGCCGCACCATGCACGGCACGAACCGGTAGCTCGCGAATCCCGCTCGAGCCGATTGCGCGGATCAGCTTGCCGACGTCGATATCGAGCTTCCCCAAGCCGGCCTTGATGGCGGCCTCCCAGATACTCGCGCTGCTGACGAAACGCTCGTCGGCGGCCGAAATCAGTCGGCGCGCCCGTGCGCTGAGCTTGGGGTCATCGGTCACGATCCACAAAAAGACGTGCGTATCGAGCAACAGCCGCATCAGCACCCTTCGAACGCATCCAGCAGGTAATCGGGCAGCGGCGCATCGAAATCGTCCGCGATCCGGGCCTGCCCTTGCAGGACACCGAACCGAACGGGCGGATTGGCAGACGCGGGGCGATCGGCTGACGCCCCGTCATCGAGGATCGTGGTATCTGCCCGTTGGGCCGGATCGACCGCACCAGCGCCGGGCGTATTCGCGTTTTGCATGATGACCTCCGTTTCAAGTGATCATCACTGTAGTCAGGTTCACCCGATCGATCCATTCGGCCAATCGGCAGAGGGACGGCCGAACCGCAACCCGCGGCGGCAATCGAACGTTTCGTCACGCCGCCAGCGCCGCCACCGCCCCCTCCGTCGCATCCCGCACCGCCTGCGTCACGATCCAAGCGAGCCGGTCGACGGTCGGCGTCGCCGACGACGTGCGCCGCAGCAGGATCAACGGCAGGCTCGGCAACGCCGGCAATCCGAGCGAAGCCGCATCGAGCACGCGCACCGACGCGGGCAGTCCGTAATGCGAACGCACCGTCAGCCCGAGGCCGGCCGCCGCCGCGGCCCATAACCCGGCGAGACTCGGCGTCGTGAATGCAACGCGCCACGGCACGCCCGCGCGGTCGAGCGCATCGGTCGCGGCGCCGAAGAACCGGCACGGCCGGTCGAACACGACGAGCGGCAGCGCCTCGCCCGCGGCACGGCCGCCCGCCGAGGCGTGCACGGCAGCCGCCCCGACTTGCGCCTCTTCATCGGCCCCAC
>NZ_LDUL01000084.1:0-60308 GCF_001043615.1 Burkholderia sp. LK4 | reverse complement strand
GGCAGCACCTCGACCAGCGAGCCGTCGAGCAGGTTCGGCAGCACCATGAACAGCGTCGGCTGGATCATCCCGAACCCTTCGAGCCCGCACGTCACGTAGGCATCCGAATCGTTGACCGTGACGCTGCCGTTCATCCGCACCTCGAACGGCTTCCCGTCGATCATGAACACCCACGGAATCGCACGCGCGCCGTGGCTCGCACGGAAATTCACCGCGTGATGGTCGGCGAGATCGGCAATCTCGTGCGGCTCGCCGTGACGCGCGAGGTAATCGGGCGACGCGCAGGTCACGCGCTTCAGCATCCCGATCCGCCGCGCGACCATCGACGAATCCTCGAGCGGCCCGACCCGGATCATGCAATCGATGCCCTCCTCGACCGGATCCACGTAGCGGTCGGAGAGCCCCAGTTCGAGCGTGATGTCGGGGTAGCGCTGCCGGAAAATCGACAGCGACGGCAGCACGATGCGCCGCCCGAGCGAACTCGGCATGTGGACACGCAGCACGCCGCTCGGCTTGCGGTTGCCCGTCTGGAAACTCGCGTCGGCCTCCGCAATCTCCGAGATGATCTTCGTGCAATGCTCGTAGTACGCCGCACCTTCCGGCGTCAGCGACAGCCTGCGTGTCGTCCGGTGCATCAGGCGCACGCCCAGCAGCGCCTCGAGGTTCTGAATGATGGTCGTCACCGACGCGCGCGGCATCGCGAGCGTGTCGGCCGCGCGTGTGAAGCTGTTCGCGTCGACCACACGGGTAAAAACTTCCATTGCCTGGATTCGGTCCATGCTGCTCCCCCTTCGAATCGCCAACGAAACAGAATAGAGCGCGCGACGGGCACGGCACAAGCCCCCATCCATTGTTCTCCGATCCTGAATAGTTTCCGCGTTTCGGACTGGAAAACGATCGATTTCCGTTCAGTCGCACTCGGCGATCGTTCCGGCCCCGAGCGCAGCCGTACGCCGTGCGTTATCGCACGAATCGCTCGCGATAGCCTTGCGGCGACACGCCCAGCACCCGCACGAAACAGCGTCGCAGCGTCTCCTCGGAGCCGAAGCCGCAACGCGCGGCGATCCGCTTGACGGGCCACGCCGTTTCGCCGAGCAGGCGCTGCGCGGCCTCGACGCGGAGCTGCTCGACCGCGCGCGCGGGGGTGCGGCCGGTGCCCGCGCGGTAGTGGCGCACGAAGCTGCGCTCGCTCATGCTTGCGCGCTCGGCCAGCGCGGGCACCGACAGGTCGGCCGTCAGGTGCTCCGCCATCCACGCATGCAGTTCGCCGAACCGGTCGTCGGTACGCTGCATCGACAGCATCGTGCTGAACTGCGCCTGTCCGCCCGGGCGCTTCAGGAACACGACGAGTTCGCGCGCGACGTCGAGCGCGGTCGCGCGCCCCAGGTCCTCCTCGACCAGCGCGAGCGCGAGATCGATGCCGGCCGTCACGCCGGCCGAGGTCCACAGCGCGCCTTCGCGGATGAAGATCGGATCGGATTCGACGCGCACGTTCGGATAGCGCGCCGCGAACTCGTCGCAGCGCGCCCAGTGCGTGACCGCACGGCGCCCGTCGAGCAGGCCGGCCTCGGCGAGCAGGAATGCGCCGGTGCAGACGGACGCCACGCGCCGCGTGCGCGCCGCCTGCTGCCGCACCCAGCGCACCAGCCGTGTGTCCCGGGATGCCGCATGCACGCCCTTGCCGCCGGCGACGATCAGCGTATCGGGATGGCGTGCGGCCGAGCGCAGCGACTCGGCCATCACGACGAGACCCGACGACGTCTCGACGGGCCCCGCCTCGGCCGCGACGACACGCGGCGCGTAGGGCGCCGGCTGCCCGCGCTCCAGCGCGAGCTCGTTGACGGACGCAAACACCTGCAGCGGCCCCGACACGTCGAGCAGCTGGGCACGAGGGAACGCGAGGACCAGGATCGAACGCGGGGCGGCAGGCATGGCGATTGGCTGAAAACGTGGGCGATATGGCAATTTCGCCAAACACTACGCGCCTAGAATCGATCTGTCCATCCCGCGCCGGCAACGGTGCGCCCCCTTCCAACCGGAGTCTTCGCATGACCCTGCATATCGGCTTTCTCGTGTTCCCGGGCGTCCAGCAACTCGATCTCACCGGCCCGCACGACGTGCTCGCGTCGCTGCCCGACGCGGCCGTCCACCTGGTCTGGAAGTCGCGCGACACCGTCGCGTCGAGCAGCGGGCTCGCGCTCGCGCCGACCTGCACGTTCGACGATTGCCCGCCGCTCGACGTGATCTGCATTCCGGGCGGCATCGGGATCAACGAACTGCTGCTCGATGCCGAAACGATCGCCTTCGTGCAGCAGCGCGCGGCCACCGCGCGCTACGTGACGTCGGTCTGCACGGGCGCGCTGCTGCTCGGCGTGGCCGGCCTGCTGCGCGGGCGGCGCGCGACGACGCACTGGGCATTCCACACGCTGCTCGAACCGCTCGGCGCGGTGCCGGTGCGCGAGCGCGTGGTGCGCGACGGCAACCTGATCACCGGCGGCGGCGTCACGGCCGGCATCGACTTCGCGTTGACGATCGCCGCGGAACTGGCCGGCGACGAGGAAGCGCAGGCGATCCAGCTGCAACTCGAATACGCGCCCGCACCGCCGTTCGACGCAGGTTCGCCGGACACCGCGCCGGCAGCCGTCGTGAAGCGCGTCACCGAACGTTCGGCGGCCGGTTTCGCGAAGCGCAAGGCGACGATCGAGCAGGCGCTGCGCGCGATGTCGCGCTGAATGCGGGTACGGGGAAATTGCCTCGACGACTGAAAGACGACGCGCACTCGCGCCGGAGAACATATCGATGAACATCGTCCGCAGCGCCGCGTTCACCGCGGACCGTGCGTGGGGCGCGCTCGACATCGCGAACCTGCGCGGCATCACGGTTCGCCTGCACTGGACCGACCAGCCGTATCGATGGCACGTGAACGACGGCGAGGAAGTGTTCGCGGTGCTCGACGGTCGCGTCGAGATGCGTTATCGGGAGGCAGGCGTCGAGCACGCGACGGTGCTCGAAACGGGTGACGTGTTCCATGCGACGGCCGGCACCGAGCACGTCGCGCATCCGCTCGGCGAAGCACGCATCCTCGTGATCGAAACCGAAGGCAGCGTCTGACGGCCGTTGGCCGTGCGTCGAGGCCGCGTGGATGCCGGCCGCATCCGCGCGGCGGGTTTCATCCGGTGATCGTCCCGGTGGCCTGCGACGCGATCAGCTTCGGCTGCGGCGTGCATTGGCACTGGCACAGGTCGTGTTCGAGCGCGACGACCTTGCCCATCACGGTCATCGTCCGCTCGCCGCCGTCGGACACGATCACGCCGGGCGACTTGCAGGCGGCGCAGAACACCGACGCGCCGAGATAGGCGAGTTCACGTCCGTCGAACGACGAATTGGCGATCCCTTCGAGCACCACGCCGCCGTGGTCGGTCGTGTCGCCCTTCAGAATGAATTTGCGGCTCATGTGTCGGTTCTTCCCTCGGAAATGCCGTGCAGCGCGGCATCAAGGCCGCACACGGGCAATCGGAATCCGCCCGTCGATCGCGGGCGTGCCGCGAGCATATCACCGCTCGCGGCCGCCGCCTGCCGATCGCCGCATCCGTCAGAACTTGTGCCGGATGCCGATCCGCGCCTCGAACTGGCGGTCGTTCGCGGACGCGCCGGGGCCGTTGATCGCGGCAACCGCCGCGTGCCCCGTCGAATCGGTGCCCGATGCGCGCTGAAAGACGGCGGTCGCGTACACGTCGGTGCGCTTCGACAGGAAATAGTCGAGCCCGGCCGCCACCTGGTGGTACGTCGCGCCGTCGCGGCCGTTCACACCTCCGCCGCGCGTGTAGTCGTACGCGACGCCGCCGAACAGGTAGGGTGTGAACTGGTAGCGCACGCTGCCCTCGACGTTGTTGAACACCGCATTGCCGGACACGCCGCCGGGGTTCGGCCCGGACGACAGGTCGCCGAGCCCGCGGAACGACGTGTTCGTGTACATCGCGCCGAGCGTCACCGCGCCCATCGCGTAGGTGCCGCCCGCCGCCGCGACCTGCAGCGTGCGCGCCGACGCATAACCGGAATACACGGGCGACAGCATGTTGTTGCCCGGCACGCCGCCGACGACCGGCGCGGGGCTGCCGGTCGTGCCGAAGAACGACACGTTCGGGTTGCGCGCATTCAGGTAGCCGGCCGCGACCACGAGCGGCCCGCGCGTGTAGCCGGCCGTCATCGACCACACCTGGTTGCGCGTCGCCGCGCCCGCGATGCCGCCCACGCCGTACATGGCCGCGAAGCGCAATCCGCCGTAGTCGTTGCTGGTGAACTTGATCGCGTTGTTGGTCGAGTTCGCGTTGTTCACGTTGTCGAGATCGCCGGGGTGCGCAACCATGTAGCCGCCGAACAGCGCGGCGGCCTCGAGCGGCCCGAGGAAGTCGACGTTGGTGTCGTACTGGCGCCCGAGCGTGACGGTACCGAACGGCCCCGACAGCCCGACGAACGCCTTCTTGCCGAAGATCAGCCCGCCCTGCCCGAGCTTGCCGGTGCTCGGGTCGAAGCCGTTCTCGAGCGTGAAGACGGCCGCCAGCCCGCCGCCGAGATCCTCGACGCCGCGCAGCCCCCAGCGGCTCGCCTGCTGCACGCCGCCGAGCATCCGCCACGCCGGCTTGCCGCTCACGGTGCCGTTCGGGCCGGCGACCGCAAGGTTGCTCGTGTAGGTCAGCCCTTCGTCGATAATGCCGTACAGCGTCACGCTGCTCTGTGCGTGCGCCGCACCCGCGATCAGCGCGACGCCCGCGCCTGCCAACAGCCGTTTTTTCATCGGAAGGTCTCCATTGCGCGGGTCGAATGGCAAAACGCAGGCGTGCGCGTCCCCCGCAGGCGCGCGGCCTGCTCCGGAGCAAACCGGAACGGTCAGGGATAAATCGGGGAGGACGGCTAGCGCATCGCGTCGGCGACGACCGCCGGCGGGGCCCAGCGGCGGCCGGCCGCGACTTCGTATGCGTGACCGAACTGCAGCACGCCCCAGTCGTCGCGATAGCGGCCGACGATCTGCATGCCGATCGGCAAACCGGTCGCGCCGAAGCCGCACGGCACCGACAGGATCGGCGCCTCGGTCGACGACAGGTACCAGCACACGCGCATCCAGTCGATGTACGACGTGCTCGCGGCCCCCTGCACGTGCGCAGGCGAGCGCAGGCCGACGTCGAACGGCATCACCTGTGTCGTCGGCAGCACGTAGAACGCGTAGCGCTGCATGAACGTGCGCATCCGCTCGAACAGCCGCGTCTTGCGCACGAACATGCGGCCGAGATCGGCGGCCGTCAGCGACCGATGCAGCCGGTATTCATCGTGAATCTCGGGCTTCAGCGCCGCACGCTGCGCATCGTCGAACCCGTCGACCAGCGTGCCGATCATCCATGCGCGCTCGATGCGGAACACGTCCTCGGCGTCCGACAGATCGGGATCGTCGAATTCGACTTCGCAGCCGAGCGCCGCGAACACACGCGCCTGCGCATCGACCGCCCGCGCGATCTCGGGATCGACCGGCACGCCGGGCAGGCCGCGCGACATCGCGATGCGCGTGCCGCGGAAGTCGCGTTCGAGCGGCTGCGCGAAGCGCGCGCCCGGGTCCGCGAGTTCGGTCGCGGTCTCGCCGCCCGGCCCGGCGATCGCCGACAGCAGCAACGCGGTATCGGCCACGTCGCGCGCCATCGGCCCGTCGACGCCGAGCGTCGCCCAGCCGTTCAGGTCGGGCGCGCGCGGCACGCGGCCCGGCGACGGCCGCAACCCGACGACGTTGTTCCACGCGGCCGGGTTGCGCAGCGAACCGCCCATGTCGCTGCCGCATGCGAGCGGATTCATCCCGCACGCGAGCGAGGCCGCCGCGCCGCCGCTGCTGCCGCCCGCGGAACGCGTCAGGTCCCACGGGTTGCGCGTCGCGCCGAACACGTCGTTGAACGTATGCGACCCGGCGCCGAATTCGGGCGTGTTCGACTTGCCGATCATCAGCGCACCGGCGCTCGCGCAGCGGCGCACGACGAGCGCGTCATGCAGCGGCACGTGATCGGCGAACAACCGCGAACCGTAGGTCGTGCGCACGCCGCGCGTCGCGGTGAGATCCTTCTGTGACACCGGCAGCCCGTGCAGCGGCCCCTGCCATTCGCCGCGCATCCAGCGGGCGTCGATGTCGCGCGCACGGGCGCGCAGCACGTCGGGATCGACGACGGTCACGAGCGCATTCACGCGTGGGTTGACCGTCGCGATCCGCGCGAGATGCGCATCGAGCAGGTCGCACGCGCCGATCTGCCGTGTCTTCAGCAGGTCGAGCATCGTGCGGGCGGACAGGTCGCACAGGTCGCCGGCCATCACGTCGGCGGGCGGGGACGATAGCGAAACGGTGGCGGTCATACGGTTCGGGGCGAAGAGGGAAAAAAGCGGGGAAGAAAGCGGAAAGGAAGGCGGCGGCAGCGGTCACGCATCGTGTTCGCTGCGATCCGATGCGAACGCGAGCGCGACGAGCGACAGCACGCCGCAGACGATCACGTACCACGCTGGCGCCGCCGGATTGCCGGTCGCGCCGATCATCCACGTGACGATGAACTGCGCGAAGCCGCCGAAGATCGACACGCCGCCCGCATATGCGATCGACAGTGCGGTGGCGCGCGTGCTCTTCGGGAACAGTTCCGCGAGGATCACGCCATTCGCGCCCGCGTTGATCGAGTGCAGCGCGGCGAGCAGCATCACGACCGCGTACATCGTCGCGATCGACGGCACCGCGCGGATCAGCCAGAAGCCCGGCAGGATCAGCACGGTCAGCGCGAGGCGCGACCACAGCGCGACGCGCTTGCTGCCGTTGCGATCCGACAGCCGTCCGCCGACGGGCGCGGCGACGAACATCACGGCACCGGACAGGATCCCGCACCACAGCGCGGTATCCATCGGCAGGTGCAGCACCTTGATCGCGTACGTCGACATGTAATACAGCACGATGAAGTGCGCGGCCGTGCCGCCGACCACGAGGCCGAGCGCGGTCAGCACGGCGCCGCCGTCGCGCCGCAGCACGGTGCCGAGCACGGCCGACGAACGCCGCGCGGCCGCGGCCGGCGCGTGCTGCTCGAGCGCGCTGAAGCGTGCGCGCAGGTAGAGGCCGATCGGTGCGATCAGCACGCCCAGCAGGAACGGCACGCGCCAGCCCCACGCTTCGAGCGAGGCGGTATCGAGGAAATGCGACAGCAGGAAGCCGACGAACGAACCGGCCAGCGCCGCGGCGCCCTGGCTCGCGAACTGCCAGCTCGTGTAGTAGCCGCGTTCGCCGGCCGGCGCGCGCTCGGCGAGCAGCGACGTCGATACGCCGACCTCGCCGCCGGCCGAAAAGCCCTGCAGCAGCCGCGCGACGACGACCAGCACGGGCGCCGCGATGCCGATCTGCGCATAGGTCGGCAGCACGCCGATCATCCCGGTGCCGATCGCCATCGTGACGAGCGTGAGGTTCATCGCGGGCACGCGGCCGAAGCGGTCGGCGACGAGCCCGATCACGACACCGCCGATCGGCCGCGCGATGAAGCCGACGCCGAAGGTCGCGACCGACATCAGCAACTGCTGCTGCGCGGAGACCGCGGGAAAGAACAGTTTGCCGAGCAGCACCGCGAAGAAACTGAACACGGTGAGATCGAAGAATTCGAGGCCGTTGCCGATCGTGATCGCGACAATCAGCTGACGATTGGACGGGGATGCGGCAACGTCGCCGACATGCCCGCCGAACATGCTGCCTGCTCGGGGCGCCTTCATGAAGGTGTGTCTCCGTACTGGTGATGCGTGTCGTGTGCACGGCCCGTTGGACGGCCTGCGCATGCAGTCTAGGCATTCAAAATACGCAGCCCGGAGCGACATTTTTCGATCGTGATAACGCACGGTTATCGCGTGCTTTCCGCGCGGAAACGCGGTGTAGGATACGAACGTCGCCACCGCCGCCGCGCCCCGCCTCGCCGTGAAACACCACCAGCTCCGGGCGCTTGCCGCCATCGCCGAACACGGCAGCCTGCGCGCGGCCGCGCGCGCGATCCACCTGTCGCAGCCCGCGCTGACGAAGGCGATCCGCGAACTCGAACTCGATCTCGGCGTGCCGCTCGTCACGCGCAACGCGCGCGGCGCGCAGCTCACGCGTTTCGGGCAGGCCGTCTATGCCCGCGCGCGGCTGATCCTCGCGGAGATGCAGCACGCGCGCGACGACGTGATCCAGCTGTCGGGCGGCAAGGAAGGTGCGCTCGCATGCGCGCTGACGCCGCTGGTGTCGCTCGGCTTCCTGCCGGCCGCGCTCGACGCGTTCCGGCAGCGCATGCCGACGATCCGCCTCGACGTGCGCGAAGGATTTCTCGACACGGCGCTGCCGCGGCTGCGCGACGGCTCACTCGACTTCGTGATCGCGATCGTCGACGCGGCCCGGCTGTCGCCGGAATTCACGTTCCGGCCGCTGCTCGAATCGGAACTGATCCTGATGACGCGCGCGAGCAATCCGCTGCGTCACTGCACGTCGCTCGCGCAATTGCAGGACGCGCAGTGGATCCTCAACACGTCGCCTGAAAGCATCGGCCGGCTGCTGCAGGACGTGTTCGTCGCACACGGTTATCCGGCGCCGCAGCCGATCGTCGAATGCACGTCGTTCAGCGCGGCGTTTTCGCTGTCGGTGCACACCGACACCGTGTCGTGCGTGCCGAAGAGCTTCATGGAAATCGACTGGATTCGCGAGCGGATGGTCGCGATCGACGTGGAGGAAACGATTCCGGCCGTGTCGGTCGGCGTGCTCACGCGCCGCGATGCGCTGAACACGATTGCCTGCGACTACCTGATCCACTGCTTCGTCGAAGCCGTGCGCCGGCACGATCGCGCGACGCTGCTGTGGCGGTAGCGCCAGCGTTCAGACGAACAGCGCGATGCACAGCGCGGCCCCGCACAGGTACGTGCCGAGCGCGCCGATGAAACGCACGGGATTCGGGTTGGCCATCGTCGGCCATGCGAGCAATCCGATCACCAGCAGGCAGCGGCACGCGGTTGCCGCGACGATCAGCACGAGGATCGCGCGAGACGGATCGTGCGCGCCGAAATGGAGAAACAGCACCGCGAGGAACGGCGCGTATTCGGCCGTGTTGCCGTGCGCGCGCACGATCTTGTGCAGCCCGTTCGTCGGGTCGGACGCACACCCGGACCCGATGGTGCATCGAAAGCGCGTGACGGACACGACGAACCCGAGCCCGAACAGCAGCAGCCCGAGGATGGCCGTGCACACGAGTGCGACGGGATGGATCGCCATGGGACTCCGGGCGGAAGCGGACATGCGCCGCACATCCGGCGATCGTACCCGCCGCCGGCGCGCGCGGCTATCGCGGAAACCCGTAGCGTCGCCGTGCGACGCCTCTCTTTCACGAACGGGTTCCGGCCCGAATTGGAACGATGCCGCAGCGCACGAAATCCGTGCATCGTCCGTCGGCCCGGCCACGTGGGCCTGCCCGGCGTCGCCCCTGCCACGCGGACGTCGCCGCGCGCAACGCGCAAACGTTTAAGCCGCAGCGGCGCGCACCATCGCGGCGCGGCGCCCGTTGCCCCGCATCACAGGCATGCACGTTGCGTCGACGCATCTCGGTAGTCGACGCCCTTGGCAGCCCGCTGCGGAGGACTACACTAATCCTTAATGGGGTGCGGCCGGAGCCCGCGCCTTCAGGGAGACGCCGCCATGAATCGGCCGCTGAATCGTATCCTGCCGCGCGTGACCGGTCCCGCATCGGTCTGGACGTGGGTCAAGTGGTCCCTGCTCGCCGCGCTGCTGATCGCGGTGGCGATCGTCGCGCGGCTTGTGCAGAGCGAGATCGAAACGTCCCGGCTGCAGGCGCACTACCTGTCCGATCTCACCCGCGACGTCGGCTACACGCTCGAGGCGGGCCCGAGCGATCGCATCCGCTTCCCCGCGAACGGCCCGTACGACCAGCGCCTCGGCTACGCGATGATTCCGGCGTTCCAGGAGCGGCTGCTCGCGCGCGGCTTCGTCGTCGGCAAGCAGGCGCGCGATTCGCAGCGGATGCTGTCGATCGGCGATCGCGGGCTGTTCCTCCCGTTCGAGGAGAAGGACCAGGCGGGCCTGACGCTGTTCGACTCGACCGGTGCACCGCTGTTCGCGACCGTGTTCCCACAGCGCGTCTATGCCGACTTCGACAGGGTGCCGCGGGTGATCGCCGATTCGCTGCTGTTCATCGAGGATCGCTACCTGCTCGACGCGAACGAGCCGAACCGCAACCCGGCAATCGACTGGGGACGCTTCAGCCGCGCGCTCGCCGACCAGGCGCTGCACGTCGTCAACCGCCACCAGGCGCGCCCGGGCGGCAGCACGCTCGCGACGCAGATCGAGAAGTTCCGACATTCGCCCGAGGGCCGCACCGCGACGCCGCCCGAGAAGCTGCGGCAGATCGCGTCGGCGTCGGTGCGTGCGTACCTGAACGGCCCGCAGACGATGCCCGCGCGCCGTACCATCGTCGTGCGCTACCTGAATTCCGTCCCGCTCGCCGCGCGACCGCACATCGGCGAGATCACCGGCATCGGCGATGGGCTCGCCGCGTGGTACGGCCGCGACTTCAACGACGTGAACCGCATCCTGTCCGCGCCGACGACGGGCGACAACGTCGACGAACAGGGCAAGGCGTTCCGCGAGGTGCTGTCGCTGATCATCGCGCAGCGCGCGCCGTCGTACTTCCTCAATCGCGGTTATCCGGCCCTGGAGCGGCTGACCGACAGCTACCTGAGGCTGCTGTCGAACGGCGGCGTGATCTCGCCGGCGCTGCGCGACGCCGCGCTTGCCGCGCAGATCGAACGCAGCGCGCCGCCGGCCGCCGCGCACGTGCAGTCGTTCGTGTCGCGCAAGGCCGTGACGTCCGCGCGCGCGTCGCTGCTGTCGGCGCTCGGCATCAGCGACCTGTACCAGCTCGACCAGTTCGACCTGCAGGCGACCAGCACGCTCGACAACGGCGTGCAGCAGGCCGTCGCCGAACGGCTCGCACGGGCGTCGACGCGCGACGGCGCGCAGGCGGCCGGCCTGTACGGTTTCGAGATGCTCGCGCCGAAGGACGACCCGTCGCACCTCACGTACAGCTTCACGCTGTACGAACACCGCAACGGCGCGAACCTGCTGCGCGTGCAGACCGACAGCGTGAACGAGCCGTTCGACGTCAATCGCGGCGGCCGCATCAACCTCGGCTCGACCGCGAAGCTGCGCACGCTGATCACCTACCTGCAGATCGTGTCCGACCTGCATGCGCGCTACACGAACCTGTCGAACGCGGAGCTGGCCCGCGTGAAGCCCGACCCGATCGACGGGCTGTCGCACTGGGCGCTCGACTACCTGTCGCATACGCGCGACCGCTCGCTGCAGGCGATGCTCGACGCGGCCGTCGAACGCAAGTATTCGGCGAGCCCCGACGTGTTCTACACGGGCGGCGGCGCACAGGTGTTCTCGAATTTCGAAAAGTCCGACAACGGCCGCATCCTGACGCTGCACGCGGCCTTCGAGCACTCGGTCAACCTCGTGTTCGTGCGGCTGATGCGCGACATCGTCCACTACGAGACGCTGCAGGCGGCCGGCCCGTCGTCGTCGTGGCTCGGCGACCCCGAACAGCGCCGGCATTACCTGCAGCAGTTCGTCGACGGCGAAAGCCAGGTCTACGTGAAGCGCTACTACACGCGCTATGCGGGCAAGGCGCCCGACGACGCGCTCGCGCTGATGCTGAAGGACGTGCGCAAGTCGCCGCCGAAGATCGCGACGGTGCTGCGCAGCGTCGCGCCGAACGAATCGCTCGCGTGGTTCGACGCGCAGATGCGCGCGCAACTGAAGGGCACGCCGGCCGCGACACTGTCCGACGACGATCTCGCCAGGCTCTACGCGAAGTATGCGATCGACCGCTTCAACCTCAACGATCGCGGTTATATCGCGAGCGTGCATCCGCTCGCGCTGTGGACGCTCAACTACCTGCGCGCCCACCCGGCGGCGCCGCTTGCCGATGTCCAGCGCGACAGCCGCGACGCGCGTTTCTACACGTACTCGTGGCTATACAAGACGCGCTACCACGCGACCCAGGACCGGCGCATCCGTCGCATGGTCGAACTGCGCGCGTACGCGGAAATCACGAAGTCGTGGCGGGCACTCGGCTACCCGTTCGCGGAAGTCACGCCGTCGTACGCGGCCGCGATCGGCGCATCGGGCGACCAGCCCGACGCGCTCGCGAAACTGATCGGCCTGATCGCGAACGGCGGGCAGAAAGCGCCGACCGAGACGATCACGCAGCTCGACTTCGCGAAGGGCACGCCGTACGAAACGCGCTTCGTGCGCGCGGCCGCGCAGCCGCAACCGATGCTGTCGCCGGAGATCGTCAACGTCGCGCACACGCTGCTGCGCGACGTCGTGCTCAACGGCACCGCGCGCCGCCTCGCGGGCGGCTTCACGCTGCCCGACGGCAAGACGCTCGACGTGTACGGCAAGACCGGGACGGGCGACCAGCGCTTCAACGTCTATGCGCGCGGCGCACGGCTGATCGAGTCGCGCAAGGTGAACCGCAGCGGCACGTTCGTGTTCGTGCTCGGCGACCGGTTCTTCGGGGTCCTGACGGCAACCGCGCACGAACCGTACGCGGCACGCTACGACTTCACGAGCGCGATGGCCGTGCAGTTGCTGAAGTCGATGGCGCCGGCACTCGCGCCGCTGATCGAACGCCCGGCCGGCACCGGCACGCATACCGCGGGCGCCGCCCCGCAGGCGGCAGCGCCGGCGACGGGTGCCGCGGCCGCGCAACCGTCCTGACGGCCGCACGTCGTGTCATGCGGCGACGCGCCGCTCAGTGCGAGCGGCCGTCGTAGTGCGTGACCGGCAGCGCGTCGAGATCGACACCTTCGAGACAGCGCACATTGATCGCGACCATCGCGGTGCCGTTCGGGTGGACGCCCTCGCCGAACGTGTGAATCCCGCAGCGCTTGCAGAAGCGGTGCTTGATCACGTGCTTGTTGAACATGTAGGTGGCGAGGTGCGCGTCGGGCGTGAGCAGCGTCATGCGATCGCGCGGCACGAACCACATCAGCGCGCCCTTGCGTTGGCAGATCGAGCAGTTGCACGCCATCACGCCCTGCAGGTCGCCTTCCGCCTCGAACTTCACGTCTCCGCAATGACAGCTTCCGCGATAAATCATGGTCGTCTCCCGGTGCGGCCCGTGCGCATCGGCGGCGCCCCGGCGGGACACCGTTGGCCAGACCGATCCAGGCGGGTACAGTAGCGCGCAGATGCGCCGCGCGCAATGTCCGGCGGCGCCCTTCCCGCCCCTGTCCGAACAAGGAAAACCGTCATGCTCGAAATGCGCCCCGGCTGCGAATGCTGCGACAAGGACCTGCCGCCCGATTCGGCGGATGCCCGCATCTGTACGTTCGAATGCACGTTCTGCGCGACCTGCGCCGACGACGTGCTGAAGGGCCGCTGCCCCAACTGCGGCGGCGACTTCGCCGTGCGCCCGCGGCGACCGGCGAGCCTGCTCGCGAAATACCCGGCGTCGACCGAGCGCATCCACAAGCCGGGCGGCTGCGCGAACGCCTGACCGCGCCGCCCGCCGTTTCGCGTCACGACATCTCGATCCGCGCGCGCGTCACCGCGAGCAACGCCGCCATCGCGCGGCGCGCACCGTCCTCGTCGCGCATGCGGATCGCGTCGCTGACGGCCGTGTGCTCGGCGAGCGACGCGTTGTACACGTCCGCGCGGCGCGCGTTCAGGTGCAGCTGCGCCTCGAGCGTGCGATCGATCAGCGTGCCGAGCGGCACCAGCAGTTCGTTGCCGCCGGCCTCGAGCACGCTCAGGTGAAAACGCAGGTCGGCACGCACCCATTCGTCGACGTTGCGCGCAGCGGCCATCGCACGCGCCGCGCCGTCGATCGCCTCGAACGTTGCCGGTGTATGCATGCGCGCGGCGAGCGCGGCCGCGTATGGCTCGACCATCTCGCGCATCTCCTGCAGCTTCAGCGCGAACGCGAGCGGCGGCGCGACGCGCGCATACCAGTCGAGCAGGTCGGCGTCGAGCAGGTTCCATGCGCCGCGCGGCCGCACGCGCGTGCCGATCTTCGGCCGCGACTCGACGAGCCCCTTCGACGTGAGCGTGCGCAGCGCCTCGCGCATCACCGTGCGGCTCACGCCGTACATCTCCATCAGGTCGGGTTCCCTCGGCAGCAGCGACTCGGGCGGGTAGTCGCCGCGCAGGATCGCCGTGGCGAGCCGGAAGGCCGTCTGTCCATGCAGGTCGCGTCGAATGATCGTTCTCCGTTATGCCGGTACCCCGGGTGCACCGGCTGCCCACTATCTGCACAATAGTGCTATTAATACTATTTTTTATCGGTCCGCGCTAGGATAACCGCGAAAGCACGCGACCGCGCGCGGCACCCGACTGCCCGCGCCGGTCAATCATGGAGACCCGCATCGTGAAAATCACCCGCCTCGAAACCTTCGTCGTCCCGCCGCGCTGGCTGTTCCTCAAGATCGAAACCGACGAGGGCATCGTCGGCTGGGGCGAGCCTGTCGTCGAAGGCCGCGCGAACACGGTCGAGGCCGCCGTGCAGGAGCTGGCCGACTACCTCGTCGGCCGCGACCCGCTGCTGATCGAGGATCACTGGCAGGTGATGTACCGCGCGGGCTTCTACCGCGGCGGCCCGATCATGATGAGCGCGATCGCGGGCGTCGACCAGGCGCTGTGGGACATCAAGGGCAAGCATCACGGCGTGCCGGTGCATGCGCTGCTCGGCGGCCAGGTGCGCGATCGAATCAAGGTGTATTCGTGGATCGGCGGCGACCGGCCGAGCGACGTCGCGAACAATGCGCGCGCGGTGGTCGAGCGCGGCTTCAAGGCCGTGAAGATGAACGGCTCCGAGGAGCTGCAGATCGTCGACACCTACGACAAGGTCGAGCAGGTGATCGCGAACGTCGCGGCCGTGCGCGACGCGGTCGGCCCGCACGTCGGAATCGGCGTCGACTTCCATGGCCGCGTGCACAAGCCGATGGCCAAGGTGCTCGCGAAGGAGCTCGACCCGTACAAGCTGATGTTCATCGAGGAGCCCGTGCTGTCGGAGAACGCCGAGGCGCTGCGCGACATCGTCAACCAGACCAACACGCCGATCGCGCTCGGCGAGCGGCTCTACTCGCGCTGGGACTTCAAGCACATCCTCGCGGGCGGCTACGTCGACATCATCCAGCCCGACGCGTCGCACGCGGGCGGCATCACCGAGTGCCGCAAGATTGCGACGCTCGCGGAGAGCTACGACGTCGCGCTCGCGCTGCACTGCCCGCTCGGCCCGATCGCGCTCGCCGCGTGCCTGCAGCTCGACGCGGTCAGCTACAACGCGTTCATCCAGGAGCAGAGCCTCGGCATCCACTACAACCAGGGCAACGACCTGCTCGACTACCTGCGCAACCCCGAGGTGTTCCGCTACGAGGACGGCTTCGTCGCGATCCCGCAGGGCCCGGGGCTCGGCATCGACGTGAACGAGGAGAAGGTGCGCGAGATGGCGAAGACGGGCCACCGCTGGCGCAACCCGGTATGGCGCCACGCGGACGGCAGCGTCGCCGAGTGGTGAGCGCGATGCGCGGCATGAGCGCTGAGTCGCGCTGAGTCGCGCTGAGTCGCGCTGAGTCGCGCTGAGTCGCGCTGAGTCGCGCTGAGTCGCGCTGAGTCGCGCTGAGTCGCGGCAAGTATCAATACGAGAACGGCTGCCCGACAGGCAGCCGTTTTTGCATGCCCGGCGCGGCGCCGGGCACATGGTGAATGCACGTGGCGGATGCGCGTCGGCGGCCTGGCGTCGCGCCGCGCGCAACCGGCCGTCAGCCGAGCGCCGCGAACCCCGGCACGCTGAACGACAGCACCGCGGCCGCGACGAACACGCCGATCATCGTCAGCGCCTCGAGATGCAGGATGTTGCGGAACGTGTGCGCATCCTCGGTCGACGCGGTGCGGCGCAGGCGCGGCAGCGCCGAGAAGCGGTTCAGGCCGCCGAGCACGAGCGCGAGCGCGACGAGCAGCAGCTTCAGCAGCAACACGCGCCCCCACGTGCTGCCGTCGAGCGGCGCAAGCGACCCGCCGAGCCCGCGGATTGCATTGAGCGCGCCGGTGCCGAGCACGAACACGACCGCGACGATCGACGTACGGGACAGGTGCTGGCCGATGCGGATCAGTGCGCCGCGCGCGACCGACGAACCGAGCGCCGGCAGCACCGCGAGCCCGCCCGCGAGCACGAGGCCGCCCCACACGGCGGTCGCGAGCAGGTGCAGCGTCTGCACGCCGACCGCCGCGGACAGCGCACCCGTGTCGGCCGCATGGCCGAGCGAGGCCTTGCCGGCCGCGACCACGATCACCGCGAGCCACAGCACCGCGTGCGCGACCGGGCCTTCCGGCTTCGCCAGCGCGACGATCGCGAGCACCACGGCGCCGGCGAACGCGACGCTCCATGCGAAGCCCGTATGGGTCTGCGTCAGCATCACGGGAATCGCGGCGAACGCGCCGCCGAGCCCCGCGCCGCTCATCGTCGCGGCCTCGTAGACGAGCCAGCCGAGATCCGCGAGCACCAGCGCCAGCGCCGCCGCGACCAGCGAATGTTGCGCGCGCAGCCACGCGGGATGGGACGGCGCGACGACCGGACGTGCCCCGTCCTTGCCGAGCCAAGCCTTGAGCAGCGCCGAGCCGACCGCCATCGCGAACGCGGCGTCCATCAGCGCCGCGAGCGCGACCTGACCGATCCACAAGCTGTCGAACTTCATCGCGCGCACCCTCCCGAAAGCGGCAGGCCGACGATGCGGCAACGGGACGGACAGCGTGAGGAAGGCAACGGCACGGTAGAAAACGTCATCGATGAATCCGGAAACGGGAGAAATGACTGGACCTGCGGCGGAGGCGGCGCCGCGCGACCCGCGAGTGTACGGTCTTCGATGGTGAAAACGCACGCCGGTTCACACAGGTGCGGCGCAATGCGCGTCAAATTGTCGCAAGTCGCAAACGGACAGGAACCGATGTCCTTTTGCCAAATAGCCGTCATTACCCATCGATGATAGAATGCCGCGTCGCAGCAGCCCGGCTGCCTTGCCGTCATGCGCCGAGCCGATCGTAGCCCGGACAGGTCCCCGTCGAATAAACATGGAGTCTCGTGTGTCTTCAAGACGCCTCTTCCGTCCGCTGCTCGCCGTTCTGATGTTCGGCGGCGCGGGCCTTATGAGCGCTGCCCAAGCGCAGACCAAGCCCACGGAGCAAGCGCACGCCCAGCAGGCGCCGCTCAAGGCACCCGATACCATGGCCGAGCGCGTGCGCGGCTGTACGGCCTGCCATGGCGTCCATGGCCAGGGTACGGACAACGACTACTTCCCGCGTCTTGCCGGCAAGCCGGCCGAGTACCTGTACAACCAGCTCGTCAACTTCCGTGACGGACGGCGCAAGTACCCGCCGATGAACTACCTGCTGACGTACCTGAACGACGACTACCTGCGCGAGATGGCCGAGCACTTCTCGGCCGAACGCCCGCCGTACCCGGCGCCGGCGAAGCCGACGCTGCCGGCCGCGACGCTCGCGCGCGGCAAGCAGCTCGTCACGCAAGGCGACCCGTCCCGCAAGCTGCCGGCCTGCGTGGCCTGCCACGGCGCGACGCTCACCGGCATGCAGCCGGCGATCCCGGGCCTGGTCGGCCTGCACGCCGACTACCTGAGCGCGCAGATCGGTGCATGGCGCTCGGGCAACCGCCACGCGAAGGCGCCCGATTGCATGCATGAAGTCGCTTCGAAGCTTTCCGACGAAGACGTGACGGCCGTGACCGCATGGCTCGCCGCGCAACCGGCGCCCGCCAACCCCGTGCCGGCTCCGGCGCGTTCGATGAAGACTCCGCTCGCCTGCGGCAGCGAACCGCAATAAGGCAAGGGAGACAGACACAATGAAACGCAAGTCCCTGTTTGCACTCTCGGCTGTCGCGATCGTCGCGGCCGCCGCCCTCGTGCCGGTCCTGTGGCCGGGCAACGACACGCTGCACGGCGCCGCCGCCGTTGCGGCCACGCCGGCCGACCAGGCCGCACTGATCAAGAAGGGCGAGTACCTCGCGCGCGTTGGCGACTGTATCGCGTGCCACACCGTGCGCGGCGGCAAGTCGTTCGCGGGCGGCCTGCCGATGGCGACGCCGTTCGGCACGATGTACACGCCGAACATCACGCCGGACGACAAGGACGGCATCGGCAAGTGGACGTCGGACGACTTCTACCGCGCGATGCACACCGGCCGTTCGAAGGACGGCAGCCTGCTCTACCCGGGCTTCCCGTTCGCGAGCTACACGAAGGTCACGCGCGCGGATTCCGACGCGATCTACGCGTACCTGCGCTCGGTCGCGCCGGTGTCGGTGCCGAGCCGTCCGCACGAACTGAAGTTCCCGTTCAACAACCGCAACCTGCTGATCGGCTGGCGCACGCTGTTCTTCAAGGAAGGCGAGTACAAGCCGGATCCGACCAAGTCGGTCGAATGGAACCGCGGTGCGTACCTCGTCGAGGGCCTCGGCCACTGCTCGATGTGCCACACGTCGATCAACATGATGGGCGGCCCGGTGAGCTCGGCAGCCTTCGCGGGCGGCCTGATCCCGCTGCAGAACTGGTATGCGCCGTCGCTGACGAACGACAAGGAACTCGGCCTCGGCGACTGGCACGTGCAGGAGCTGTCCGACCTGCTGCAAGCCGGCGTGTCGAACAAGGGCGCGGTGTTCGGCCCGATGGCCGACGTCGTGCACAACAGCCTGCAGTACATGAGCGACGAAGATACGCGCGCGATGTCGACGTACCTGAAGTCGATCCCGCAGAAGGCTGAAGCGCCGAAGAACATGCAGTACGAGCCGTCGAAGCAGTTCGGCAACGCGCTGTTCGACCAGGGCAAGAAGATCTACGCGGACAACTGCGCGACCTGCCACGCCGAAACCGGCGCGGGCAAGCCGCCGGCCTATCCGCCGCTCGCGGGCAACCACTCGATCGTGATGGAATCGGCGGTCAACCCGATCCGCATGGTGCTCAACGGTGGCTATCCGCCGAGCACGTTCAAGAATCCGCGTCCGTACGGGATGCCGCCGTTCGCACAGTCGCTGTCGAACCAGGAGGTTGCGGCGGTCGTCACGTATATCCGGATGTCGTGGGGTAACAACGGTACGCCGATCTCGCCGCAACAGGTGAGCGACCTGCGTTCCGCGCCGCTCGACTAAGAAGCGGCTGACACACACGGGGCGCGGCTGCGGGAAACCGCGGCCGCGCCCTTTTGCATTTTGCAATTTGCGATGTCACCTCCCGCGCGGGCCGCGCGAGACGTCGCCGATCATAAAACTGAAGAGTGGTATCTATGTCTTTCGAATCTCTCGGCCTGGCCGAACCGCTCGTCAAGGCGGTCAACGAGCTCGGCTATACGTCGCCGACTCCCATCCAGCAGCAGGCGATCCCTGCCGTCCTCGGCGGCGGCGACCTGCTCGCCGGTGCGCAGACGGGCACCGGCAAGACGGCAGGCTTCACGCTGCCGATCCTGCAACGCCTGCACACGTTCTACGCCGAGCATCGCGGCGCGAAGCGCGCGGTGCGCGCGCTGATCCTCACGCCGACGCGCGAACTCGCCGCCCAGGTCGAGGAAAGCGTCCGTGCCTACAGCAAGTACCTGAAGCTGCGCTCGACCGTGATGTTCGGCGGCGTCAGCATCAATCCGCAGATCGACGCGCTCAAGCGCGGTGTCGACATCGTCGTCGCGACGCCGGGCCGCCTGCTCGATCACATGCAGCAGAAGACGATCGACCTGTCGGACCTCGACATCCTCGTGCTCGACGAAGCCGACCGGATGCTCGACATGGGCTTCATCCACGACATCAAGCGCGTGCTCGCGAAGCTGCCGCCGCAGCGCCAGAACCTGCTGTTCTCGGCCACGTTCTCCGACGAGATCAAGGCGCTCGCCGACAGCCTGCTCGACTCACCCGCGCTGATCGAGGTCGCACGCCGCAACACGACCGCCGAAAGCGTCGCGCAGAAGATCCACCCGGTAGACCGCGACCGCAAGCGCGAACTGCTCACGCACCTGATCCGCGAACACAACTGGTTCCAGGTGCTCGTGTTCACGCGCACGAAGCACGGCGCGAACCGGCTTGCCGAGCAGCTGACGAAGGACGGCATCAGCGCGATGGCGATCCACGGCAACAAGAGCCAGTCGGCCCGCACGCGCGCGCTGGCGGAGTTCAAGAACAGCACGCTGCAGGTGCTCGTCGCGACCGATATCGCCGCGCGCGGGATCGACATCGACCAGTTGCCGCACGTCGTCAACTTCGACCTGCCGAACGTGCCGGAAGACTACGTGCACCGGATCGGCCGCACGGGCCGCGCGGGCGCGACCGGCGAAGCCGTGTCGCTCGTGTGCGTCGACGAGAAGCAACTGCTGCGCGACATCGAGCGGCTGATCAAGCGCGAGATTCCGCAGGAAGTGATCGCGGGCTTCGAACCCGATCCGAACGCGAAGCCGGAGCCGATCCAGCAGCGCCGCGGGCAACAGCAGCCGCGCGGCGGTGGCGGCGGTGGCGGCAATCGCCAGCCGCGTGCGGGCGGCTCAGGCCAGCCGGCCGCGAAACGCGACGGCAACGCACAGCCGAAAGCATCGCAGCAGAAGGCCGCGAAGCCGCGCGCGCAAGGCGGTGCCGGCGGCAGCGGCGGACGCCCGGCGGGCGGCGGCAATGGCGCACGCCCCGCGAACGGCAACGCCGCGCACCCGAACCGCAACCGTTCGTCGCGCAGCGGCCAGCGCGGTCACTGAAGCCGCGCGGCCGCGCGCCGCAGGTGCTCGACCTGGCGTTGCCAGCGTTCGAGCACCGCGGCGCGCTCCCCTTCCAGCGTGAACGTGACGCCTGTCGCGAGACGCGCATAACCGACCCGCTGCGCATCGCCGTGCGCGATCGTCGCAGCGAATCCGGCCAGTCCGCCAAAGTCCCCTTCGAGCGGCTCCATCGTCAATTGCGCCTGAAAGAACGCGCCGTCCGCGACGAGCGTCAGCGCGGCCGTGCGCCGTTGCGCGACCGCGCGCGCCGCACGCGATTGCGACCAGAGCGCAAGCAGCAGCGTGCGCGCATCGTGTGCATAGATCTCGCCGACGCCGAGCAGCGTCGTGCGCAACTGGCCGTCGTCGGTCGCGACGATCAGCGATGCGGCGAAGTCGGCATGACGCTCGAGCGCCGTGCCGTCGAACAGCGAGACGACGGCCGGCGGCCACGCATCGAACGTCCATTGTTCGAGCGCGTGGCGATGGGTATCGGTCATGGTGGCGTGGCCCCGGTGGAAAGCGGATGAACAAGCCGCAGCATACGCGCGACGGGCCGCGCCGCGGCGATCAGCGCAGGAACACGTGCCGCGTGATCTTCGTGAGCGGATAGTGGACGCCCGGCTGGATCTTCGCGGGCAGGTCGAGCGGCTTGAGCAGCATCTTCACGCACATGTCGGCCGACAGGTTGCGCCGCACCAGCTTGCTGATGCGCGCGGCGCGCTCACGGTTGTACTGGCTGTCGCCGACACGATCCGGATAGCGGACCGCGAACACGTGGCGCAGCGCGATCTCGGAATCCTCGTTCTTGATTTCCATCACGCGACGCGCGAGCGCGCCGAGCACCGCGAGCCGGCCGTTGCCTTCGAGCTGGTTGTACTTCTTGAAGAACTTGAAGAAGTGCTTGTAGTGACGCACTTCGTCCGTGCGGATGTTGTCGGTGATTTCCTTCAGCACGGGCTCGTCCGAGCATTCGTTGATCGCGCGATAGAGCGTGGCCGTGCCCGTCTCGACGACGCAGCGCGCGACCATCTCGAGCGCGCGGGTCTTCTCGAATGCCTCGACCTTGCAGGTCAACGAATACTCGGCGAAGAAATTCGCGAACGCGGTATCCCAGTCGAACTCGGGCCACACGTGCGCGATATACGCCTTCAGCGCGCGCCCGTGCTGCAATTCTTCGTGCTCCCATGCATTGTTGAGCCATGCGGAGACTTCCGGATCGTCGTTGAAGAACTGGCTCAGATTGCTCGTGTAGAGATCCGAGCCGCTTTCGATGAACGACGACGCGCACAGCAGCAGCAACAGATCCTCGTTCGCGGCGGCACGCTGACGATCGATCCGGTTCAGGTCGATGTCCTCGATGCGCCACGGCATCACATGCGTCGTTTTGGTGTCCATGGTGGTGCGCTCCCAGTCGTCGCACGGGCGCCGGCCCATGCCTTCGGCACAGGCGCCGACCGACCCGCAGGCGGCGTTTTACTTGCGTTTATAGTGGATTGGTCCGGCCGAACCATGCTGGCATCTTAGCCGGACTTTGACGTTCGTGCTCCAGAGCACTGACCATACCTGACAAGCGCAGTTCCACGACGTCTGTTGCCGTTCGTTAGACGAGTCCTTCAAACCGCTTGCGCCCGCTCGACGATACGGGCCGCGGCAAACGAAACGGGCGGCCGTCCGGCCGCCCGTGAAGCGCTGGAAATGCCGGTGAAAGCGGACGGCAATCCGTCAGAAACCTGCCGCCAGGCCGTCGCGCCGGCTGTCGCTCGCGGCCACGTAGCCGCGCTCGCGATCGTCTCGGTCGAGACGCCAGATGAACTGCCCGGAACCGAAATCCATGTAAGGATCGTCGATCGACTTGATCGTATGGCCGCGCGCGGCCAGCGCATCGACGGTCGCGCGATTCATCGTGGCCTCGACGTCGAGCGTGAAGTCGCGGTTGACCTTCCAGCGCGGCGCATCGCAGGCGGCCTGCGGTTGCTGCCCGTAGCCGAGCATCCGCACGACGGTCTGCAGGTGCCCCTGCGGCTGCATGTCGCCGCCCATCACGCCGAAGCTCATCACGGCTTGCGTGCGGCCGTCGGCCTCCTCGGTGACGAACGCCGGGATGATCGTGTGGAACGGCCGCTTGCCGCCCGCGACGACGTTCGGCGACGCCGGGTCCATCGAGAAGCCGTGCCCGCGATTCTGCAGCGCGATGCCGGTGCCGGGCACGACGAGCCCCGAACCGAAGCCCATGTAGTTCGACTGGATGAAGCTCACCATCATCCCGCGCTCGTCGGCCGCCGACAGGTAGATCGTGCCGCCCGAACGCGGCCGGCCGGCGCCGAAGTGTGTCGCGCGCGCGGGATCGATCAGCTTCGCGCGTTCGGCGAGATACGCGTCGTCGAGCATCTGCTCAGGCGTGACCTCCATCGCGCGCGGATCGGCGACGTAGCGATAGACATCCGCGAACGCGAGCTTCATCGCCTCGATCTGCAGATGCTGCGAGTCGACCGAATCGACCGGCCATTCCGTCACGCCCGCGTGCTCGGCGATCCCGAGCGCGATCAGCGCGGCGATGCCCTGCCCGTTCGGCGGAATCTCGTGGATCGTGTGACGGCCGAAGCGCTTGCCGATCGGCTCGACCCATTCCGGCCGGTACGCTCGCAGGTCGGCCGCGGTCAGCGCGCCACCGCCTTCGCGCGAGAACGCGGCGATGCGCTCGGCGAGCGCGCCCTCGTAGAACGCGCGGGCCCCCTCCTTCGCGAGCGTGCGCAGCGACTGCGCATGACCGGGCAGGCACACGCGCTCGCCGACGAGCGGCGCGCGACCGCGCGGCATGAAGGTCTCCGCGAAGCCCGGCAGCCCCTGCAGCTCGGGCACGGCGGCCGCCCACTTGTGCGCGACGATCAGCGGCACCGCATAACCGCGCTCCGCGATCTCGATCGCCGGCTCGAGCAGGTCCGCGAACGGCAGCGAACCGAACTTCGCATGCAGCGCTTCCCAGCCCGCGATCACGCCCGGTACGGTGACGGTGTCCCAGCCGCGCGTCGGCTTGTTCGCGATGCCGTTCGCCGCCTCGCCGTGGCGCCGGCGGAAATAGTCGACGTTCCACGCGGCCGGCGCGACGCCCGACGCGTTCAGCCCGGACAGCCGCTCGCCGTCCCACACGAGCGCGAACGCATCGCCCCCGAGCCCGCACGACACGGGCTCGACGACCGTGATCGCAGCCGCGGCGGCCAGCGCCGCGTCGACCGCGTTGCCGCCCTTCCACAGCATCCGGAGCCCGGCCTGCGCGGCGAGCGGGTGCGACGTCGACACGACGTTGCGCGCGAACACCGGAATGCGGGTCGTCGGATACGGGTTGTGCCAGTTGAAGCCAGTCATCGGTTCCACCTCGTCGAAAGCTGAATGAAGCGCCGGGCGCGCACCCGCGCGCGCGGGCAATCCGCCATTGCAGCGCGATCAGCGCGATCGCACAAATTCATTTGTCACATGAATCAATGCAATTTCCGCATGAATTGCCGGCGACCCTGGCGGCCATACCGGCCTAACGGCGTTGCCGCCCTTACAATACCCGCTCCGTCTCACGACACGACCACCGAGCCATGACCCGAGATCCCCGCCTCACCCTCAACGCGCGCCAGCAGGAACTGCTCGAATGGGTGCAGCGCGACGGCTTCGTGACCGTCGACGATCTCGCCGCGCACTTCGCGGTGACGCCGCAGACGATCCGCCGCGACGTGAACTGGCTCGCCGACCTGAACCTGCTGCGCCGCTATCACGGCGGCGCGAGCCTGCCGACCAGCTCCGAGAACGTGTCGTACACGGCGCGCCAGCGGATGTTCCATGACGAGAAGCGGCGCATCGCGGCGCTCGCGGCGTCGCACATTCCCGACCAGGCGTCGCTGTTCATCAACCTCGGCACGACCACCGAGGAAGTCGCACGCGCGCTGAACCGCCACCACGGGCTGCACGTGATCACGAACAACCTGAACGTCGCGTCGATGATGAGCGGCTACCCCGACTGCGAGGTGCTGATCACGGGCGGCATCGTGCGGCCGTGGGACAAGGGGATCGTCGGCGAACTCGCGATCGACTTCATCCGCCAGTTCAAGGTCGACTACGCGATCATCGGCACGTCGGCGATCGAGGCCGACGGCACGCTGCGCGACTTCGACACGCGCGAGGTGCGTGTGGCCGAGGCGATCATGCAGCATGCGCGCACGGTCTACCTCGTCGCCGACCATTCGAAGGTCGGCCGCCCGGCACTGGTGCGCCAGGGCCACCTGAGCCAGGTGCACGCACTCTTCACCGACAAGCCGCTGCCGCCGGAGATGGCCGACGCGGTGGCGGCCGCCGGCACGCAGGTGTACGTCGCGGAGTGACGGCCGCGATGCTGCACCGCACCCGAAACTTCAAGTGAAATCAAGAAGTTGGCGCTGCGAGCAAACCGCTTGCGCGGGGCCCGGCTGTCAAACGGAAAATTAACGGGGCACGATTTGTGGTTGCCCGCATGCTCGACTAGACTCCAGTTCCCCGGCCCGTCCGACCGTTGCGCCTGTGCCAGGGCGCGGACGAATGGCATGGCCGGCGAATGCAGCTTTTCCCCCCAAACCATACCCCGCTGGGTATCGCGCGCCGGCCGTTGCGCCGGCCGCGCGGGCTGACTGGTCGCCATGGAGAGAACGATGCTGAGTCCGCATGAATTCGCCACGCTATTGCTTGTGAAGGACGCTCCCGATCAAACCTCGATGGATCGGGACGAAATCGACGCACTGCTGGAGCAGCAGCTCGTCCGCCTGGAAGGGCTCGGATCGGGGCGCAAATACTGCGTGACCGAGACCGGCGACGCCGCGCTGCGATCCATCAAATACCGCTATTCGTAAAACCACACCGTTGCCGACCTGACCGCGCGGCCCGGATTCCGGGCCGCGCGGCCGCTTCTGCTTCCTCGTTTCCCCGCCTCGCCCCCCACCTGCTTCAGCCGCCGCGCAGCGTCGGATCGACCGCCGCCCGCCAGCTGATGGCTTGCGCGCGCGCGCCGTTGAAATACGCGATCCAGCCGGCACGCGCCGCCGCGTCGGGCGCCGCATAGCGCGTCGAAAGTTCGTTTACGAACGCACAATAGTTCGCTTCGGTCAGCCCGCGATACCGTTTAGCCACGTATGCGTCGTACAGCGTCGAATAGACCGGCTGCGCGTCCGCGCCCCAGTCGCGCGCCGCGCCGCCGCACGACGTCTGCAGATCGACGAACGACGGCGTGCGCCAGTTGCCGACGAGCGGCGGCATACCGGCACTGCACCCCGCCAGAAGGACGGCGCACACGCCGGCCCACATCCCAATACGCATGATTCACCTCGCGAAACGGTCGATTCCGCCAGTATCGTCCGGGATCGCGCAGCGCGCTACTGGCCCCGCTTTATCGAACTTTACTTTTTCGATTTCGTTCGTTAAATTTCGAATTCGAACATTTTCTGTTCAACCATTTCCCTCAGACGATAAGGACAGCAGGTGACCCAACCGAATCGCTACGATCTGCTCGTCGTCGGCGGCGGCATCAACGGCGCGGGCATCGCGCGCGATGCGGCCGGCCGCGGCCTGTCGGTCCTGCTCTGCGAGCAGGACGATCTCGCGTCGCACACGTCGTCGTGCAGCACGAAGCTGATTCACGGCGGCCTGCGCTACCTCGAGTACAACGAGTTCGGGCTCGTGCGCAAGGCGCTGCAGGAACGCGAGACGCTGCTGCGCGCGGCGCCGCACATCATGGGGCCGCTGCGTTTCGTGATGCCGCACATGCCGAACCTGCGTCCGGCCTGGCTGATCCGTATCGGCCTGTTTCTCTACGATCACCTCGCGAAACGCGAACTGCTGCCCGGCTCGCGCGGCATCGACATGCGCCGCCACGCGGCCGGCGCGCCGCTGATCGATTCGATCAAGCGCGGTTTCGTCTATTCGGACGGCTGGGTCGACGACGCGCGCCTCGTCGTGCTGAACGCGCTGGACGCGAAGGAGCGCGGCGCCGAGATCCTCACGCGCACGAAGCTGGTATCCGCCGAACGTCGCGGCGACGAATGGGAAGCGCGGCTGCAGCACGCCGACGGTTCGATCCGCGTCGTGCATGCGCGCGCGATCGCGAACGCGGCCGGCCCGTGGGTCGGCGAACTGCTGCACGGCGCGCTCGGCCGCGGCGCGCATCACAGCGTGCGGCTCGTGAAGGGCAGCCACATCGTCACGCGCCGCCTGTTCGATCACGATCACGCGTACATCTTCCAGAACCCGGACAAGCGGATCATCTTCGCGATTCCGTACGAACACGATTTCACGCTGATCGGCACGACCGACGTCGAATACACGAGCGATCCCGCGCAGGTCGCGATCGATCGCGACGAGACGCAGTACCTGTGCGATTCGATCAACCGCTACTTCAAGCGCAAGATCTCGCCGGCCGACGTGCACTGGACCTACTCGGGCGTGCGCCCGCTGCTGGAAGACGAGAACGCCGCGAACGCATCGGCCGTCACGCGCGACTACCGCCTCGAAATGGACGAAGGCGCGGGTGCGCCGCTGCTGTCGGTGTTCGGCGGCAAGATCACGACGTTCCGCAAGCTCGCGGAAGAAGCCGGCGACATGCTGAGCCGCGCGCTCGGCCGCGACGCGAAGACCTGGACGGCCGGCGTCGCGCTGCCGGGCGGCGACATCGCGAACGCGAACTTCGACGTGTTCGCCGCCGCGTTCGCGAAACGCCACCCGTGGCTGCCCGCCGCGCTCGCCCGCCGCTATGCACGTGCGTACGGCACGCGCGCGGAGCGCGTGATCGACGGCGCGAAGTCGCTCGCCGAACTCGGCACCGAAATCGCCCCGGGCATCCACGACGCCGAACTGCGCTACCTGCGCGACGCCGAATGGGCGACCTGCGCGCAGGACGTGCTGTGGCGCCGCTCGAAGCTCGGCCTGCACGTCGCTCCGGGCACGCTCGACGCGGTGACGGCCGCGATCGACGCGTGGTTCGCCGCCGCGCACGCGCCGCAGGCCTGACCCGAATGCAGTAGCAGTTGCCGTACCGACGTTGACTCACCGACGCGCCGCCCCCCATGCGGCGCGCATCACAACTAAGCCAAATCCACGGATGGAGATGAGAGACATGCAGGATCAGTACATCCTCGCGCTTGACCAGGGCACCACGAGTTCCCGCGCGATGCTGTTCGATCGCCAGGGCAATATCGTATCGATCGCCCAGAAGGAATTCGAGCAGATCTACCCGCAACCCGGCTGGGTCGAGCACGACCCGCAGGAAATCTGGTCGACGCAAGCCGGCGTCGCCGCCGAAGCCGTCACGCGCACGGGCCTGAACGGCACGTCGATCGCCGCGATCGGCATCACCAACCAGCGCGAAACCACGATCGTCTGGGATCGCGAGACCGGCCAGCCCGTCTACAACGCGATCGTCTGGCAGGATCGCCGCACGGCCGACTTCTGCGATTCGCTGAAAGCCCAGGGCCTCGAGGCGAAGGTGCGCGCGAAGACCGGCCTGCCGATCGACTCGTACTTCTCCGGGACCAAGATCCGCTGGATCCTCGACAACGTGCCGGGCGCACGCGAGAAGGCCAGGCAGGGCAAGCTCGCGTTCGGTACCGTCGACAGCTGGCTCGTGTGGAACTTCACGAAGCACGAACTGCACGTGACCGACGTCACGAACGCGTCGCGCACGATGCTGTTCAACATCCACACGCGCGAATGGGACAACGAACTGCTCGAGATGCTCGACATCCCGCGCAGCATGCTGCCGGACGTGAAGGCATCGTCGGAAATCTACGGTCACACGAAGACCACCGTGTTCGCGTCGAAGATCCCGCTCGCGGGCATCGCGGGCGACCAGCAGGCGGCGCTGTTCGGCCAGATGTGCACGCAGTCCGGCATGGTGAAGAACACCTACGGCACCGGCTGCTTCCTGATGATGAACACCGGCGACAAGCCGATCGAATCGAAGAACAACCTCGTCACGACGATCGCCTGGCAGATCGGCGACAACGTGCAGTACGCGCTGGAAGGCAGCATCTTCATCGCGGGCGCGGTGGTGCAGTGGCTGCGCGACGGCGTCGGCATCATCAAGTCGGCCGCCGAAATCGAAGCGCTCGCCGCGAGCGTGCCGCACACCGACGGCGTCTACCTGGTGCCCGCGTTCGCCGGCCTCGGCGCGCCGCACTGGAACGCACGGGCGCGCGGCTCGGTATTCGGCGTCACGCGCGGCACGACCTCCGCGCACCTCGCACGGGCGGCGCTCGATTCGATCGCGTACCAGTCGCTCGACGTGCTGGCCGCGATGGAAGCCGATTCGGGCATCAGCATCGGCGAGCTGCGCGTCGACGGCGGCGCGAGCGCGAACGACCTGCTGATGCAGTTCCAGGCCGACCTGCTCGGCGTCGACGCGGTGCGTCCGCAGATCACCGAGACGACCGCGCTCGGCGCGGCCTACCTCGCGGGCCTCGCGATCGGCTACTGGAAGAACCTCGACGAAGTGCGCAGCCAGTGGCAGCTCGATCGCCGCTTCTCGCCGTCGATGCCGAAGGAACAGGTCGAAAGCTGCATGGCCGGCTGGCAGCGCGCGGTACGCGCCGCGAAGGCGTGGGCCGACGATACCCAGTAATCGTCAGCCATCCATACGAAATACAACAACACCGGCGGACCGCGCTCGCGCGCGAGTCCGCGATGACATACGAGAGACAACCATGTCACCTTATATTGCAGAGTTCATCGGCACAGCGATCCTCGTGCTGCTCGGCAACGGCGCGGTCGCAAACGTGCTGCTTGCAAAGACCAAGGGCAAAGGCGCGGACCTGATCGTGATCGTGATGGGCTGGGCGATGGCCGTATTCGTCGCCGTCTACGTGACCGCGTCGTTCAGCGGCGCGCACCTGAACCCGATCGTCACCATCAGTCTCGCGCTCGCGGGCAAGTTCGCGTGGTCGAAAGTCGGCGGCTACATCCTCGCGCAGATGCTCGGCGGGATGGCGGGCGCCCTGCTCGTGTGGCTCGCGTATCGCCAGCACTTCGCGAAGGAAGCCGATGCGGACCTGAAGCTCGCGGTGTTCTGCACGGCGCCCGCGATCCGCAGCGTCACGCACAACGTGCTGACCGAAGCGATCTGCACGTTCGTGCTGATCCTCGGCGTGCTGTACCTCGCGTCGCCGCAGGTCGGCCTCGGCGCGCTCGACGCGCTACCCGTCGGCCTGCTCGTGCTCGGCATCGGCATTTCGCTCGGCGGCCCGACCGGCTACGCGATGAGCCCCGCGCGCGACCTGTCGCCGCGCATCATGCACGCGCTGCTGCCGATCCCCGGCAAGCGCGACAGCGACTGGCGCTATGCATGGGTGCCCGTCGTCGGCCCGCTGCTGGGCGGCGCCGCGGCGGCCGGCCTGTACCTGCACCTGCACGCGATGGCCTGATCTCGGCCTGACCGAAGCGCGCGGCCGCCACCGCCGCGCGCTTCATGCGCCTTTCTTCGCGCCTCCCCCGCCACGTTCGCGCTGGCGCTCGCCTCCGGCCGACACGAGCGACTTCAGCTTCACGCCCGCATCCGCCACGGCCGCCGGGCTCACGTCGATCCCGCGTTCGACCAGCATGCTCGCCCACGCGCATTTCCTCGACGAACCCCACCGCACGGCCGAACCCGCGCGCGGCGACGAGCCGCGCGACCGGAATCGTCAGGCCACACGCGCGGCATCGGGAAAACCTGCCGAAGCGTCTCGCGGCATGCGCGTGAAAGCACGTATGATGGCGAATTGATCTGCGTCGCCGACATTCCGCTTCTTCACCACCATGCTCGATCACCTCATCTGCGACTGCGACGGCGTGCTCGTCGACAGCGAAGTCATCGCCGACCGCGTGCTGCTCGATACGCTGTCCTCCACGTTCCCGAACATCGATTTCGAAGCCGCCGCGAAGTCGGCGTTCGGCCAGCAGACGTCGCGCTTCCTGGCCGGGATCGAATCCCGCTTCGGGATCGAGATGCCCGCCAACTTCATCGAAACGATCGAGCACAACATCGAGAGCGCGCTGGCGCAATCGCTCGCGCCGATCACCGGCGTGCGCGACGCGCTGCTGCAGGTGAGCCTGCCGGCGGCCGTCGTGTCGAACAGCCGGCTCGCGCGCGTGCGCAGTTCGCTGAAGCGCGCATCGCTCACCGAGATCTTCGGCGATCGCGTGTTCAGCTCCGAGCAGGTGGCGCGGCCGAAGCCCTACCCCGACGTCTACCTGCATGCGGCGCAAACGCTCGGCGTCGCGCCGGCGCGCTGCATCGTCGTCGAAGACAGCGTGTCCGGGCTGAATGCCGCGCGGGCGGCGGGCATGAAGACGATCGCGTTCGTCGGCGCGAGCCACATCCCCGACAACTACGCGGACGCGCTGCGCGCGATGGGCATCACGCGGATCATGCGCAGGATGGACGAGCTGCCGGCGTTCGTCGAAGCCGGCATGCGCGGAGAATTCGCGGACGTACAGTCCTGACGGTCGTTCCGGCGTGCGCCGCTTCACGCACGCCGTGCCACGGGCGCATGAACGCGCCCGCTTTCCCCTTCCCTTTCATTCAGGCCGGTTCGCAGCAGCGCTCGCGCGCGGCGGCCAGCGCCTCGCGGAACTCGACGAGTTCCGCGATCGTCAGCATCGGCAGCCCGTGCCGTTGCGCGAAACGCTCGACATCGTCGCCGCGCGTCATCGTGCCGTCGGGATTCATCAGCTCGCACAGCACGCCGGCCGGCTTCAGGCCCGCGAGGATCGACAGGTCGACCGTGCCTTCGGTGTGACCGCGGCGTGCCAGCACGCCGCCCGGCTGCGCACGCAACGGAAACACGTGGCCGGGGCGCACGATGTCGTGCGGCTTCGCCCCTTCGGCGATCGCCGCGCGAATCGTCGTCACGCGATCGGCCGCCGATACGCCCGTATGCACGCCTTCGCGTGCCTCGATCGAGACGGTGAACGCGGTGCCGTTGCGGCTCTCGTTGGTCTGCACCATCGGCGGCAGCTCGAGCGCGCGCACCGTGTCGTCGGTCAGGCACAGGCACACGATGCCGCTGCACTCGCGGATCAGCAGCGCCATCGTCTCGGGCGTGATGCGCTCGGCGGCAACGATCAGGTCGGCTTCGTTCTCGCGGTCGTGGTCGTCCTGCAGCACGACCGCACGGCCTGCGCGCATCGCATCGAGCGCGGCGGCGATGCGCGGCGGCACCGGTTCGGAATCCAGCAACGGGAGATCGGCAAAGGCGTCGGCAGGTGCCGACGAAACGGACATCAAGGACATGTGAAACGCTCCTCGCAAATACGGTTTGGGCGAAAAACGTTTCAGGGCATTGCAAACAGACAGAACGACAACCCGCTTCGCGCATGTGGCGAAGCGGCCCTGGCGGACATGACTATCTGCACATCTTCTCTCATCCGGACTGTGACCGTCGGCTCTGGCATTCGACCAGATCTGCTGACCCCGCGCGGATGCGCGGGCGCTCGCGGGCTCGCCGGCTTACGCCAGCCTACCGCCGGTGGGGAATTTCGCCCCGCCCTGAAGACGCACTGATTGCCGGACGGGACAACCCCGTCAACGGCGGGCCAAGCATACAACAGCTGCGCGCGCGGCGCAGTGAACTCCAGCTAAAACCTTACCGACGACCCCGTCTAACGGCATCGTCCGAACGGCCGACGGACGACCCGCGATCCCGCCCGAACGACGGGAACGCGGCCCGCTCCGGGCAGCCTGCGCGATCAGCCGGCCGCATGCGCGGCGTGTGCCGCATCGGGCACGAGCCAGCGCGGCGGCACCTCGGGGCTCACCGTCACGCGAAACGCGCGCGCCTCGCTGTCGCCCGGGTTGCGCAGGCTGTACGGCTGGTCGGCATCGAACACGATCGCATCGCCGGTCGCGAGCAACTGGCGGCGGTCGTGCACGCTGACTTCGAGCGTGCCCTCGCTGACGACGAGGTTGACCGTCGTGCCGGGCGCGCGGCGTGCGCCGGGCTCCGTGTGCAGCGGCGCGATCCGCAGCTCATGGAATTCGGCCGCGGCCGGCTCGCCTTCCGGATAAAGCGCGCGTGCCGAGAAGCGGCCGTTCGAGCTGACGACGCGCGACGCGCGCTCGGCCGCCAGGTGCTCGAAGCCGTTCACCGCATGGCGGCGCAGGAAGGCGGCGACCGAAACCTTCAGCGCCGCGGCGATCTTGCAGAGCACCTTGATCGACGGCACGCTGCGCGCCGACTCGATCTGCGCGAGCATCGCGCGCGACACGCCGGACAGCCGCGCGAGCGCATCGAGCGACAACTGCCGCTCGGCACGCAAGCGCGCGAGGTTCACGCCGACGACCTGCTCGAGAACGTCGAGCGACGCGGACGCCCGCGCATCGGCGGCGTCGCCGGACTCGAAGGAAGACACGTCGCGCACGAGCGCCAGGGATGAAGACATAGCATTGCCTCCGGGCCGCTGTGCGGCCCTGCGTATGGGGTAAGCCGGGATGGGGAATCGGGTTGCGCCAGCAACGGCGCGTATCGAAACGCTATCACCCGGCCTTGCACCGGCAAACGAAGTTATCTTCACACCGTTATCAGCATCGCGGAGGAATGCGTTTCTCGCGCCCCGTTTCCCGCCGCTATCGCGTCGCGCCGCCGGGCTCGCTCATTGCGCCGCCGGCGCCGCACCGCGTGCCGACCCGCGCGTGTCGAGCCGCATCGCGAACCACGTGACGACGAGCGCCGCGAACGTCACCGCGACGGCGACCCACGGCAGCGCATCGAGCGCGAGACCGTGTTCCAGCGCAAGGCCGCCGAGCCACGCGCCGCCCGCATTGCCGACGTTGAACGCGCCGATGTTGAGCGTCGACGCGAGATGCGGCGCGCTCGCGGCCTTCTCGACCACGCGCGCCTGCAGCGGCGGCACCGTCGCGAACGCGGCGATCCCCCACACGAACACGGTGACGGCGGCCGCGACCGGCAGGTGGCTCGTCTTCGCGAAGACGGCCATCACGGCCATCAGCGCGACGAGGATCGCGATCAGCGACGGCATCAGCGCGCGGTCGGCGAACTTGCCGCCGAGCGTGTTGCCGATCGTCAGCCCCGCGCCGAACAGCACGAGGATCAGCGCGACCGAGCGCGGCGAGAAACCGGACACGGTCTCGAGGATCGGCGCGATGTACGTGAACACGACGAACACGCCGCCGAAGCCGAGCACGGTCATCAACAGCGCGAGCCACACCTGCGGCTCCTTCAGCACGCGCACTTCGTGGCCGAGGCCGCCCGGCCCGCTGTCGTGACGGTTCGGCACGAGCGCGGCGACGCCGCCGAGCGCCAGCACGCCGAGCCCGGCGACGATCCAGAACGACGCGCGCCAGCCGAGCAGTTGCCCGACGAACGTGCCGAACGGCACGCCGAGCACATTCGACAGCGTGAGCCCCGTGAACATCAGCGCGATCGCGCTCGCGCGCTTGTCGGCCGGCACGAGCGACGCGGCGACCACCGCGCCGATGCCGAAGAACGACCCGTGCGCGAACGACGTGACGACGCGCGCGACCATCAGCATCGCGTAGCCGGACGCGGTCGCGCACAGCACGTTGCCGACGATGAAGATCGCCATCAGCAGCTGCAGCGCGGCCTTGCGCGGCATGCGGCTCGTCAGCACCGCGAGCAGCGGCGCGCCGGCCGCGACACCGAGCGCGTAGCCGGTGACCAGCAGGCCGGCCGACGGCAGCGACACGGCCAGGTCGTGCGCCACTTCGGGCAGCAGGCCCATGATGATGAACTCGGTGGTACCGATGGCGAAGGCGCTGATCGCAAGCGCCAGTAACGGAATGGGCATGACGTTCTCCGGAAGGCGGCGGACGCGGCGCCCGGTCGGTGCCGCACCGCACAAAAGGCAGGATGTGCGCATTGTCCCGAAGACATCGCTATTTGATAATTGGCGTGGCGTTTGAACCATTTTCAAATATTTCTGGAAAATCGCATGGACCGACTGGGCGATATCCGGCTGTTCGTCGAGGCGGCCGAACTGGGCAGCCTGTCCGCCGCCGGGCGCAAGCTGAACCTCACGCCGGCCGCCGCGAGCGCGCGACTCGCGAAGCTCGAGGCGGCGGTCGCCACCCGGCTGCTCGACCGTTCGACCCGGCAGTTGCGGCTCACCGACGAGGGGCGCCTGTACCTGAACGGCTGCCGGCAGGCGTTGCAGGCGCTCGACGACGCAAACGCGCTGCTCCAGGCCGGCCGCAACGTGGTCGCCGGCCGGGTTCGGCTGTCGGCGACGTCCGATTTCGGCCGCCGCCGGCTGCTCGACTGGCTCGACGAATTCACCGCGCTTTACCCGGACGTGACGTTCTCGCTGACGGCGTCCGACTCGACGGTGAACCTGTGGCAGGACGAGATCGACCTCGCGATCCGTTTCGCCGCGCCGCCCGACGGTGCGCTGATCGCCCGCCGGCTCGCCGCGGACCGGCGCGTGCCGTGCGCGGCGCCGTCGTTCGTCGAACGCCACGGCGTGCCGCGCGATCCACACGATCTGGCCCGCTTTCCATGCAACGTGATCACGATCGCGTCCGGGCCGATGAACACGTGGCGCTTCACGCGCGGCGACGACACGCAGACCTGCACGGTGCCGCTCGCCACCGCGTTCGAGACCAACGACGGCGGCCTCGCCCGCGAATGGGCGCTGCGCGGCCGCGGCATCGTGCTGAACTCGATCTGGGATGTCGCCGACGACATCCGCGCCGGGCGGCTCAAGGTCCTGCTGCCCGACTGGCGGCACCAGAGCGCGCCGCTGCACGCGATCTATCCCGGCAAGCGCTACATGGCGCCGCGCGTGCGCGTGCTGCTCGACTTTCTCGCCGAACGCTTCGCACGCGAGGAAGCTGCGCACGACGACCTGCTGAACGCGTGCCGCTGACGGCCGGCGCATCGCGGCTCGAGGGTCGGAACGCGCCGGCCGGCGTCGCGCGGCCGCAACCCGCCGCCCGTCCCGGGCAGCGTGAAAAGCTATAATGGAAAGCTTTCCCGACGGCTTTTCACATGCTGGCTGCGCGCGATCCGCGTGCGGCGCGCGGCCGTCCCGATTCACTCTTGACGACGCCCCCAGGTCAACCACTGCGAACGGCGAATCCCCATGACCAAGAAAGTTTACGTAAAGACCTTCGGCTGCCAGATGAACGAGTACGACTCGGACAAGATGGTGGACGTGCTGAATGCGGCCGAAGGCCTCGAAAAGACCGACACGCCGGAAGACGCGGACATCATCCTGTTCAACACGTGCTCGGTGCGCGAGAAGGCGCAGGAGAAGGTGTTCTCCGATCTCGGCCGCGTGCGCGAGCTGAAGGAAGCGAAGCCCGGCCTGCTGATCGGCGTCGGCGGCTGCGTCGCCAGCCAGGAAGGCGCATCGATCGTGTCGCGCGCGCCGTACGTCGACCTCGTGTTCGGCCCGCAAACCCTGCACCGCCTGCCGCAGATGATCGACGCGCGCCGCGAGAGCGGCCGCGCGCAGGTCGACATCACCTTCCCCGAGATCGAGAAGTTCGACCACCTGCCGCCCGCGCGCGTCGAGGGGCCGAGCGCGTTCGTGTCGATCATGGAAGGCTGCTCGAAGTACTGCAGCTACTGCGTGGTGCCGTACACGCGCGGCGATGAAGTGTCGCGCCCGCTCGACGACGTGCTGACCGAGGTGGCCGGCCTGGCCGACCAGGGCGTGCGCGAAGTCACGCTGCTCGGCCAGAACGTGAATGCCTATCGGGGCGCGCTGGCGGCCGGCTCGACCGAGATCGCCGATTTCGCGACGCTGATCGAATACGTCGCCGACATCCCGGGCATCGAGCGGATCCGCTACACGACGTCGCACCCGAAGGAGTTCACGCAGCGGCTGATCGACACCTACGCGAAGGTGCCGAAGCTCGTGAGCCACCTGCACCTGCCCGTGCAGCACGGCTCCGACCGCATCCTGATGGCGATGAAGCGCGGCTACACGGTGCTCGAATACAAGTCGGTGATCCGCAAGCTGCGCGCGATCCGCCCGGACCTGTCGCTGTCGACCGACATGATCGTCGGCTTCCCCGGCGAGACCGAGGACGATTTCGACAAGATGATGGCGCTCGTGCACGAGATGAGCTACGACACCAGCTTCTCGTTCATCTACAGCCCGCGCCCCGGCACGCCGGCCGCGAACCTGCACGACGACACGCCGCGCGAGGTCAAGCTCAAACGCCTGCAACATCTGCAGGCGACCATCGAGGAAAACGTCGCGCGCATCAGCCAGTCGATGGTCGGGAAGGTCGAGCGGATCCTCGTCGAGGGCCCGTCGCGCAAGGACCCGAACGAACTCGCGGGCCGCACCGAGAACAACCGGGTCGTGAATTTCCCGGCGCCGCTCGCGTCGCACCCGCGCCTGATCGGCCAGATGATCGACGTGAAGATCAACCACGCGTACCCGCATTCGCTGCGCGGCGAGCTCGTGCTCGTGAGCGACGACGCGAGCGCGGCCACGCACTGACGTTCCACTGGAGCCCGACGCCACTTTGAAGCCGACCCAAGCACTGGAATTCGTCGCGCCGCGCGACGACAATGCGCGCCTCGCCAACCTCTGCGGCCCGCTCGACGAGAACCTGCGGCAGATCGAACAGGCGCTCGACGTCACGCTGTCGCGACGCGGCCACCGGATCGCGATCCGCGGGCGCGGCGCCAAGCTCGCGCTCGCCGCGCTCGAGAACTTCTACAACCGCGCGCGCGATGCGCTGTCGGTCGACGACATCCAGCTCGCGCTGGTCGAGGTGCGCCACACGGGCGGCAACGGCCGCCAGGACACGCTCGACGTGCGCTTCCGCGGCGACCCCGACCATCCGTTCGACGACCCCGTCGTCCAGCTCGACGCCAGCGAGCCGGACGAGGAGCCCGCGCCGAAGCTCTACACGCGGCGTGCCGACCTGCGCGGCCGCACGCCGGCGCAGCGCGAATACCTGAAGCAGATCCTGTCGCACGACGTGACGTTCGGCATCGGGCCGGCCGGCACCGGCAAGACCTACCTCGCGGTCGCCTGCGCGGTCGACGCGCTCGAGCGCGACCAGGTCAAGCGGATCGTGCTGACGCGCCCGGCCGTCGAGGCCGGCGAGCGGCTCGGCTTCCTGCCGGGCGATCTCGCGCAGAAGGTCGACCCGTATCTGCGTCCGCTGTACGACGCGCTGTACGACCTGCTCGGTTTCGACAAGACGGCGAAGATGTTCGAGCGCCAGATGATCGAGATCGCGCCGCTCGCGTACATGCGCGGCCGCACGCTGAACCACGCGTTCATCATCCTCGACGAGGCGCAGAACACGACGCCCGAGCAGATGAAGATGTTCCTCACGCGGATCGGCTTCGGCTCGAAGGCGGTCGTGACCGGCGACACGAGCCAGGTCGACCTGCCGCGCGGCCACAAGAGCGGCCTCGTCGAGGCGCAGCAGGTGCTCGGCGGCGTGCGCGGCATCGCGCTCACGCGCTTCACGAGCGCCGACGTCGTGCGCCATCCACTCGTCGCGCGCATCGTCGAGGCGTACGACGAATTCCACGCTCAGCACCAGGACGGCTGACCGGCCGGCGGCACCCGCACGCCGCCCGGCCTGACAGCCCGGCCCGGCCCGCCAGACGGCGCGCCGGGCTTTTTTTCGCCTGCGCGAATTCGGGTGCGATCGGCCGTTTGGTGTATCCTCAACGCGTCCCAATCGCCGCACGCGTCATGAAATCCTCCCGTTCCCGCAAGTCCGGGCGCGCCCAGTCCGCCGCGCCCGCCTCCCCCCGCCTTTCGCTGTTCGATGCGAAAGGCAAGGCCCGGACCGTCAACGCACAAGGGCTGCGCATCGACTTCCCTGACGGCCGCAGCCTGATGTTCGACCTGTCGGGCAGTTCCGGGGAAGCCGCCGTCGCAATCGTCGCGCAGCACAACGATCCGGCCATGCGCGCGAAGATCGCGCTGCAGCCCGAGCACTACGACAGCGTGACGCTGCACGTGGGTGCCGAGCCCGCACCGCGCGAGGACGACACCGAAGACGCACTGCGCGAGCCGGAGCTCGACCTGTCCGTGCAGTACGGCGACGAGATCACGAGCGACGTGCGCAAGACGCTGCCCAAGCGCAAGCTGATCGCCGAATGGCTCGAACCGGCGCTGTTCGCCAGCGCGCAGCTCACCGTGCGCTTCGTCGGCGAAGAAGAAGGCCGCACGCTGAACGCCGGCTACCGCCACAAGGACTATCCGACCAACGTGTTGACCTTCGCGTACGACGCGGCGCCCGACGGCACCGTGATCGGCGACCTCGTGCTGTGCTGCCCGGTCGTCGAGAAGGAAGCGCACGACCAGGACAAGCCGCTCACCGCCCATTACGCGCACCTGCTGGTGCACGGCGCGCTGCACGCGCAGGGCTACGACCACGAGACGAGCGACGAGGACGCAGCCGAAATGGAAGCGCTCGAAGTCGACATCCTCGCGAAGCTGGGCTTCCCGAACCCGTACCAGTAAGCCGTCCGCACGATGCGCAACGCCGCGACGCTCTCGCCCGCCTACCCGCCGTCGATCGGCGACGGGCGCCTGCTGACGGAAGACGAACTCGCGGCGTCGCTCGCGCACACGATGCGCGACTGGGACGGCCGGCAGGATCTGTGGCTGTTCGGCTATGGCTCGCTGATCTGGAACCCGGGATTGCCGACCGTCGCAGCCATACGCGGCAAGGTGCACGGCTATCATCGCGGGCTCTACCTGTGGTCGCGCGTGAACCGCGGCACGCCCGAACGCCCGGGCCTCGTGCTCGCGCTCGATCGCGGCGGCTCGTGCTCGGGCATCGCGTTCCGGCTCGCCGGCCCGACCGCGCAACCGCACCTCGAAACGTTGTGGAAACGCGAGATGCCGATGGGTTCGTACCGGCCCGCATGGCTGCCGTGCTCGCTCGAGAACGGCGAGCGCGTGAACGCACTCGCGTTCGTGATGCGCCGCGAAGCGCCGACCTATACCGGCAAGCTGCCCGACCCCGTCGTCAGGGAAGTGTTCAGTTGCGCGGCCGGCCGCTACGGCACGACGCTCGACTACGTCAGCCGCACGGTCGACGCGCTGCGCGCGAGCGGCATCCCCGATCGCGCGCTCGAAGGGCTGCTCGCGCGATGCCGGTGACGCGGCACGGCGCCCGGCTCGCCGCCACGCGCTGCCGCGCCGTGGGCGCATTCTTGCGAGGGCAAGACCGATGAAACCGTCTCGCTGGTCGCGTTGCAGGGTTGCCGCGCTGATCGTCGCCGCGAGCGTCGCGCTGTCCGGCTGCGGAATACTCGGCTGCGGCGGCGCCGCGACCAACGGCGCGGCCGCCGGCGGCTGCTCGGCCGGCATGCGGTTCTGAACCGCGGCCGGGCGAAGTCCGCGTGCGGCAGAATGCCGCCGCTCACCACCCCGGCCGAACGCTTTTCCGCGTCACGGCTCCGCTTCCCGTCCGCACCCGTTTTTTTCGCCGCTGCCCCGCCGCCCTTTTCTGGGATAGGATGGACGCGAGGACGATGTCGCGCCCGGCGCGGCCGTCCGAGAGCGGGGCCCGTACGCGCTGCCCACCCTGGCCGTGCGGCCGGTGTGACACGGTCGCGTCGTGCCCTTGGTGTATCCTTGCCTACTCCGTGACAGCGCGCTCCGGCATGACCCGGGCGCACCACCATGAACGATTCGTATCCCAGTCGTAAGCCAACCGACAAACCGCAAGAAAAGCGCTCGCTGCTCGAGCGCCTGACCGACTTCATCTCGCCCGAGCCAGAATCCCGCGGCGAGCTGCTGGAAATCCTCCAGGACGCCCACGAACGCAACCTGATCGACGCCGATTCGCTGTCGATGATCGAAGGCGTGTTCCAGGTGTCCGACCTGTGCGCGCGCGACATCATGGTGCCGCGCGCACAGATGGACGCGATCAACATCGCCGACAAGCCCGAGGATTTCATCCCGTTCGTCCTCGAAAAGGCGCACTCGCGCTACCCCGTGTACGAGGAGAACCGCGACAACGTCATTGGCGTGCTGCTCGCGAAGGATCTGCTGCGTTTCTATGCCGAAGAGGAATTCGACGTGCGCGGGATGCTGCGCCCGGCCGTGTTCATTCCCGAATCGAAGCGCCTGAACGTGCTGCTGCACGACTTCCGCGTGAACCGCAACCACCTTGCGATCGTCGTCGACGAATACGGCGGCGTCGCGGGCCTGATCACGATCGAGGACGTGCTCGAGCAGATCGTCGGCGACATCGAGGACGAATACGATTTCGACGAGGAAGCCGGCAACATCATCTCGGGGCCCGACGGCCGCTACCGCGTGCGTGCGCTTACCGAGATCGAACAGTTCAACGAGACGTTCGGCACCGATTTCCCGGATGACGAAGTCGATACGATCGGCGGGCTGATCACGCATCATTTCGGCCGCGTCCCGCATCGCGGCGAGAAGCTGCAGCTCGGCAACCTCGTGTTCGAGATCCAGCGCGGCGATGCGCGCCAGGTCCACGTGCTGCTGGTGCGCCGCAATCCGCTCGCGAGCCGTCGCGCCGAAACCTCGCACGAGGACTGACCGTCGCGCGCCAGCCGCGCGTTCCACAACCGCTCGCCCACCTTCGCTTCACATGGACGATCCGATCCTGTCCCGCCCGGCTGGCGGTCTTCTCGCGCCGCCTCCCGGGCGCGCGCTGCCGCGCTGGCACTACCCGGCCGCGCTGCTCGCCGGCGCCGCCAATACGCTCAGCTTCGCGCCGACGCCGCATGGCGGCTGGCTGCAACTCGTCGTATTCGTCTGGTTTTTCGCGCAGCTCACGCGCACCGGGAGCTGGCGCAGCGCCGCGCTCACCGGCGGCGCGTTCGGCTTCGGCAACTTCATCAGCGGCATCTGGTGGCTCTACATCAGCATGCACGTCTACGGCGAGATGGCCGCGCCGCTCGCGGGCGGCGCGCTCGTGCTGTTCTCGCTGTACCTGTCGCTGTACCCGGCGTTCTCCGCCGGGCTGTGGTCGTTCTGCGCAGGCCATGCGTGGCATCGCCGCACGCCCGACCCGCGGCCGTTTTCGCCGACCTGGCACGGCGCATTCGCATTCGCGAGCGCATGGGCACTCGGCGAATGGCTGCGCGGCACCGTCTTCACCGGCTTCCCGTGGCTCGCAAGCGGCTATCCGCAGGTCGACGGCCCGTTCGCGGGCTTCGCGCCGGTCGCCGGGGTGTACGGGATCGCGTGGGTGCTCGCCTTGTTCGCCGCGCTCGTCGTACAGGCGCTCGCCGCCGCCCGGCCGTCGCCGCTCGCCGAACCCCGTGCCGGCAATGCGCGTGTGCGCATCGCCGCGCCGGCCGGCATCGCGGTCGCGCTGATCGCGGCCGGTCTCGGGCTGTCGCAGGTCACGTGGACCGTGCCCGCGAACGCGCCGCTCACCGTGCGGCTGCTGCAGGGCAACGTGAAGCAGGACATCAAGTTCGAGGAAGCGGGCATCGACGCGGCGATCAAGATGTACACGCAGATGATCGTCGAGAAGCCGGCCGACCTGATCGTCACGCCCGAAACCGCGATCGCGGTGATGATCCAGGAATTGCCCGAGCCGTTCGCCGTCGCGATCCGCAAGTTCAGCGACACGACGGGCTCGGCCGTGCTGTTCGGCGCGGTCGGCGCATCGGTGACCGAGGACGGCCACTACGTCGACTATACGAACAGTCTCTACGGCGTGACGCCGAATTCGCGCGACATCTATCACTACGACAAGCACCACCTCGTGCCCTTCGGCGAATTCATCCCGTGGGGTTTCCGGTGGTTCGTCGACCTGATGAAGATGCCGCTCGGCGACTTCGCGCGCGGCGCGCCGGTGCAGAAGCCGTTCCTCGTGCACAACCAGCCGGTGATGGCCGACATCTGCTATGAGGACTTGTTCGGCGAGGAAATCGCCGCGACGATCCGCGACAACCCGCAGCCGCCGGGCGTGCTCGTCAACGTGACGAACCTCGCGTGGTTCGGCGACACGATCGCACTCGACCAGCACCTGCAGATCGCACGGATGCGCTCGCTCGAGACGGGCCGGCCGATGCTGCGCTCGACCAACACCGGGATGACGGCCGCGATCGATGCGCGCGGCCGCGTGCTCGGCCAGCTGAAGCCGTTCACGATCGGCTCGCTCGACGTGCGGATCGAAGGCACGAGCGGCTTCACGCCTTACGTGACGAGCGGCAACAACATCGTGCTCGCGGTGTCGCTGGTGCTGCTCGCGTTCGGCTTCACGTTCGGCCCCGGGCTGCGCCGGCGCAACGGCAGGAACAACGGCGACGCCCCGCCGAAATGATGCGGCACGCCGCCACCGCGCAGCGCGTGGTGGCGGCCGCCGCATGCAGCGGCCGTTGACCGCGAACCGGCCGGCCGCTCAGGCCCGCCGGGCCGACCCCGCCGACCCCGCCGCCTGAACCGGCTGCGCAGACAGGCGCCGCAGGTCGCGGCTCACCGCATCCATCACGGGCTCCCACGCGCCGAACGCCGGCTGCCGGTACAGGGTCGCGGTCGGGTACCACGGACTGTCCGTGCGTTCGAGCAACCACGGCCAGTGCGGATTCACGTCGAGCAGCACCCACGTGCGCGCGCCGAGCGCGCCCGCCAGATGCGCGACCGACGTGCACACGGTGATCACGAGATCCAGCGCGCCGATGAACGCGGCCGTATCGTCGAAGCTCGTCAGTTCCGCCGTGAAGTCCTCGATCGCGAAGCCGGCCGCGCGCGCCGCCGCGACATCCGCCTGCGCACCCGGCTGCAGCGAATGAAACGCGACGCCGTCGATCCCGCGGAATGCGTCGGCATAACGCTCGAGCCCGACGCGCCGGAACGGATTGCGCTGGTGCCCCGCGCTGCCCGTCCACACGAGCCCGACCTTCAGCCGGCTGTCGCCCGCGAGCCGCGCGCGCCACGCGTCGCGCGCGGGCGGATCGGCATGCAGGTACGGCACCGACGACGCGAGCGTCGACGCTTCCATGCCGAGCATCAGCGGCAGGCCGATCAGCGGTATTTCGTAATCGAAGGCGGGCAGCACGTCGACGCCGCCGCCCGCGCTGAACGCATCCGCATGCGCGCCGAGGCTGCGCTGCATCAGCGTGCCCACCTGCGGAAACGTGTTCCATATGAGCCGGCCGCCCTCGCGATGCACGCGCTCGGCGAGCGGCGCGACGAAGCGGCAGAACTGCAGCACGTCGCCGAGCCCCTGCTCGCCCCACACGAGCAGCGTCTTGCCGGCGAGCGGCTCGCCCTGCCAGCGCGGGCCCGGCAACACCGGCCGGCGGCCGCGCAATTCGCCCGCGCCGTCCCAGCGCGCCTCGTGGCCGCGCCAGCCGGCCGCGTGGTTGCCGCGCACGAGCTGGATGATCGCCAGGTTGAAACGGTAGGACGCGTCGTCGGGCGCCAGCTCGCACGCGCGCGCCGCGCAGCGCTCGGCGTCGTCCCAGCGCTGCGCCTCCTTCATCGCCATCGCGACGTTGTTCATCGCGAGCGCGTTGTCGGGCGCAAGTTCCACGAGCCGCGCGGCGCACGCGAGCGCGCCGTCCAGGTCGTGCGTCGCGATCCGCGCGACGACGAGGTTGATCCATGCCTGCACGTCGGACGGATCGGCGCGCACGGCCGCGTCGAGCAGCGCGATCTCCTCCGCGCGGTCGCTGCCCGACAGCCGCAGCGCGATCGCGAGGTTGTTGCGCAGCGACGGCCGCCCGGCATCGAGCGCCAGCGCCGCGCGATACGGCGCCACGGCGTCCGCGTGACGACCGGCCATCTGCAGCGCGTAGCCGAGATTGAAGTACGCGGTCGCGCCCGGCTGCACGCGCGCCGCGCATTCGGCGAGCGCGACCGCATCGGCCGTGCGCTGCCGCGTGACGAGCGCGCCGGTGAGCTGCGCGAGCGCATCGGCGTCGACCGCATGCAGGTGCGCGGCGGCGGCCAGCCACAGATCGTGCGCGGCGGCCTCGCCGCGCGCCTGCGCGTCGGCGGCCTGCCCGAGCAGCGCGAGGAAGGGCGGAAGCAGCGGAATGAGGATGTCGGTCGGTTCGTCCATGCAGTCGGGATCGGCAAGCGGTGGCGCGGCACGCGTCGCGCGCACCGCAATACGCGCATCTTAACGCCCGTGCGAAGCCGTGCGGCACGCGCGTCGCGACCTGCCGCGCGCGGCCGCCCGGCGCGCGCCGGCCATGCCCGCGCAGGCCGCCCGGACGGGGCCGACGGCACGCCCGCCCGCGTTCCGGCCGCATCCGCTCGCCGATCCGGTAAAATTACGCGTTTCAGCACACTAACAAGCCGCGCCGCCGCGCGAGCCGACCCTCCGGGCCCCGCCCGGAGCGCCGCCCGCAACGGAGCGCCAGCGCCACGAAGGCTCTTCATGCTTACGTTTCAGCAAATCATCCTGACGCTGCAGTCCTACTGGGACAAGCAGGGTTGCGCCCTGCTCCAGCCCATCGACATGGAAGTCGGTGCAGGCACGTCGCACGTGCACACGTTCCTGCGCGCGGTCGGCCCCGAGCCGTGGCGCGCCGCGTACGTGCAGCCGTCGCGCCGCCCGAAGGACGGCCGCTACGGCGAGAACCCGAACCGCCTGCAGCACTACTACCAGTACCAGGTCGTGCTCAAGCCGGCACCGGAAAACATCCTCGACCTGTACCTCGGCTCGCTCGAGGCGCTCGGCTTCGACCTGCAGCAGAACGACGTGCGCTTCGTCGAGGACGACTGGGAAAACCCGACGCTCGGCGCGTGGGGCCTCGGCTGGGAAGTGTGGCTGAACGGGATGGAAGTCACGCAGTTCACGTATTTCCAGCAGGTCGGCGGCCTCGACTGCAAGCCGGTGCTCGGCGAGATCACGTACGGCCTCGAGCGCCTCGCGATGTACCTGCAGAAGGTCGAGAACGTGTACGACCTCGTGTGGACCGAGTGGGAAGAGCAAGGCCCGAACGGCCCCGAGCTGCGCCGCCTGTCGTATGGCGACGTCTATCACCAGAACGAGGTCGAGCAGTCGACCTACAACTTCGAGCACGCGAACGTCGACCTGCTGTTCACGTTCTTCAACAGCTACGAAGCGGAAGCGAAGAAGATGATCGACGCGCAGCTCGCGCTGCCCGCGTACGAGCTCGTCCTCAAGGCCGGCCACACGTTCAACCTGCTGGACGCGCGCGGCGCGATCTCGGTCACCGAGCGGGCAGCGTACATCGGCCGCATCCGCGCGCTGTCGCGTCTCGTCGCACAGGCCTACTACGACTCGCGCGAGAAGCTCGGCTTCCCGATGCTCGGCAACCCGCCGGGCGTGCCGGGCCTCACCACCGACGCCCAGGATGCCGCGCAGCCGGCATGGGCGCCGCCGCTCAAGGTCGAACGCAAGATCGATCAGGACTGACGAGACGAGATTTATTCCAGACATGACGCACAATCATCCCGCCCCCCTGCTCGTCGAACTGCTGACCGAAGAGCTGCCGCCGAAGGCCCTCGCGCGCCTCGGCGACGCATTCGCCGAAGGCCTCGCGCAACGCCTCGCGGCACGCGACCTCGTCGACGGCGAACTCGTGTTCGAACGCTACGCCACGCCGCGCCGCCTCGCCGTCGTCGTGCAGAACGTGCGCGCCGTCGCCCCTGAAAAGCAGGTCCGCGAAAAGGTCCTGCCCGTGTCGGTCGCGCTCGACGCCGAAGGCAAGCCGACCGCCCCGCTCGCGAAGAAGCTCGCGGCGCTCGGCCACCCGAACCTGTCGATCGCCGATCTCGAGCGCGCGCAGGACGGCAAGGCCGAAGCGTTCTTCATCAACTATTCGGCAGCCGGCGCGACGCTCGCCGACGGCCTGCAGGCCGCGCTCGACGAAACGCTCGAGAAGCTGCCGATCCCGAAAGTGATGACCTACCAGCGCCCGGACGGCTCCGACGTGAAGTTCGTGCGCCCGGTGCATCGCCTGACGGTGCTGCACGACGACCGCGTCGTGCCCGTCACCGCATTCGGCGTCGATGCCGGCGATACGACGCTCGGCCACCGCTTCCTGTCCGACGGCCTCGTCGCGATCCAGCATGCGCGCGCGTACGCCGACACGCTGCGCGACAAGGGCCGCGTGATCGCCCACTTCGCCGATCGCCGCGAAACGATCCGCACGCAGCTGAACGAACACGCGAACGGCGATACCGTCGTGATGCCCGAGTCGCTGCTCGACGAAGTGACGTCGCTGGTCGAATGGCCGGTCGTCTACCCGTGCCGCTTCGAGGACGAATTCCTGCAGGTTCCGCAGGAATGCCTGATCCTCACGATGCAGACGAACCAGAAGTATTTCGCGCTGACCGACGTCGCCGGCAAGCTGCGCTCGCGCTTCCTGATCGTGTCGAACATCGAGACGAAGACGCCGGGCGAGATCATCGAAGGCAACGAGCGCGTCGTGCGCCCGCGCCTCGCCGACGCGAAGTTCTTCTTCGAGCAGGACAAGAAGAAGCCGCTCGCCGACCGCGTGCCGCAGCTCGCGAACGTCGTGTATCACAACAAGCTCGGTTCGGCGCTCGCGCGCGTCGAGCGACTCGAGGCGCTGGCCGGCGAGATCGCCCCCGCGATCGGCGCCGACGCCGCGCACGCGAAGCGCGCCGCGCGCCTCGCGAAGGCCGACCTGCTGACCGACATGGTCGGCGAGTTCCCGGAACTGCAGGGCACGATGGGCACGTACTACGCGCGCCACGACGGCGAAGCCGACGACGTCGCGCTCGCGTGCGCCGAGCACTACCAGCCGCGTTTCTCCGGCGACGCATTGCCGACCACGCCCGTGTCGACCGCCGTCGCGCTCGCCGACAAGCTCGAGACGATCGTCGGCATCTGGGGGATCGGCCTCGCGCCGACCGGCGAGAAGGATCCGTTCGCGCTGCGCCGCCACGCACTCGGCGTGCTGCGCCTGCTGCTCGAGAAGCAGCTGCCGCTCGATCTCGTGTCGCTGCTGCGCACGGCTCATGCGCGCTTCGAAGGCGTGCCGGGCGTCGCCGAATCGACCGACGCGATCCTCGCGTTCTTCATGGATCGCCTGCGCGGCCTGCTGCGCGAGCGCGGCTATTCGGCCGGCGAAATCGACGCGGTACTGAGCCTGAACCCGACGCGCGTCGACGATCTCGTCGCACGCCTCGACGCGGTGCGCGAATTCACGCGCCTCGCGGAAGCCGAAGCGCTCGCCGCCGCGAACAAGCGGATCTCGAACATCCTGAAGAAGTCGGAAGGCGGTGCGAACGGTGCGGTGCAGCCGACGCTGCTCGTCGAGGCCGCCGAGAAGGCGCTGCACGAACAGCTCGCGGCCGTGACGCCGCACGTGCAGTCGCAGCTCGAGGCGCGTGCGTACACGGGCGCGCTGTCGGCGCTCGCCGCGCTGCGCGCACCGGTCGACACGTTCTTCAACGACGTGATGGTCAACGCGGAAGATCCGGCACTGCGCGCGAACCGTCTCGCGCTGCTGTCCGCGCTGCACCAGCAGATGAATTGCGTCGCCGACATCTCGAAGCTCGCCGCATAAGGGCCGCACGATGCCGACCAGCCCCAACCGAAAGCTCGTCGTCCTCGACCGGGACGGCGTGATCAACGTCGATTCGGATGCGTTCATCAAGACGCCCGACGAATGGATCGCGCTGCCCGGCGCCCTCGAGGCGATTGCCCGGCTCAACCACGCGGGGTATCGCGTGGTCGTCGCGACCAACCAGTCCGGCATCGGTCGCGGGCTGTTCGACATGGCCGCGCTCAACGAGATGCACCTGAAGATGCATCGCGCGGCGGCCGCGGTCGGCGCGCGGATCGACGCGGTGTTCTTCTGCCCGCACACGGCCGAGGATCACTGCGACTGCCGCAAGCCGAAACCCGGGATGATGCAGATGATCGCCGAGCGCTTCGAGATCGATCCCGATCACACGCCGGTGGTCGGCGATTCGCTGCGCGACCTGCAGGCCGGCGTCGCGGTCGGCTGCCAGCCGCACCTCGTGCTCACCGGCAAGGGCAAGAAGACGCTCGCCGCCGGCAACCTGCCGCCCGGCACGAAGGTCCACGACGACCTGCGCGCGTTCGCGCTCGATTTCCTTTCACACGAACACGAGTGATGCGGCCGCCGCGCGCATCCTCCCTAACGCCAGACTTACGCCGATGCGCTTCGTCCGCTCCCTGCTGCTGCTGATCTACTTCGTCGTGTACACGGTGCCGTACGCCACCGCGTGCTTCATCGCCTTTCCGTTCATGCGCGCCGACGCGCGCTACTGGATGGCGGCCGGCTGGTGCAAGTCCACGCTGTGGGTCGTGCGCTGGCTGAACGGCATCCGCTACCGGATCGAGGGCTACGAGAACCTGCCCGACGGCCCGGCCGTGCTGCTGTCGAAGCACCAGTCCGCATGGGAAACGCTCGCGTTTCCCGCGCTGATGCCGAAACCGCTCTGCTACGTGTTCAAGCGCGAGCTGCTGTACGTGCCGTTCTTCGGCTGGGCGCTCGGGCTGCTGCACATGGTCAACATCAACCGCAAGGAAGGCAAGAACGCGTTCACGTCGGTGATCCGCCAGGGCAAGAAGCGCCTGTCGGAAGGCGCATGGATGATCATGTTCCCGGAAGGCACGCGCACGCCGGTCGGCAAGCAGGGCAAGTACAAGACGGGTGGCGCGCGCTTCGCGATCGAAACCGGTGCACCCGTCGTACCGATCGCGCACAATGCAGGCCGGGTGTGGCCGCGCAACTCGTTCACGAAATTCCCGGGTGTCGTCACCGTGTCGATCGGCAAGCCGATCCCCAGCGAGGGGCTGACGCCCGATGCATTGAACTCGCAGGTCGAAGCATGGATCGAAGCGGAAATGCGCCGGATCGATCCGGATTCGTATCGCCAGGCGGGCAACGCCGGCACGCGCGATGCCGCGCGTGTCTGACGCCCCCGGGTGGCAGCCGTTGCGTACGACAAAAAGAAGCGAACTGATGAAACAGCGTCCGCGGCCACGGCCTGCCGTCGTGGCCCTCGATCATCGCCAGATGGATCTGCCGCTCTTCGACGGGCCGGCCGCCGCACCGTCTGCGCCCGCCGCTCCGCCCGCGCCGACCGAAGCGGCCCCCGCTGCGCCCCTCGATCCGGGCCCCGCGCCCGACCGCTCGCGCGTGCGGACGTTCGCACTCGACAGCCGCGTGCTCGAATACCGCCTGAAACGCTCGGCGCGCCGTACGATCGGCTTCACGATCGACGGCAGCGGGCTGTCGATCACCGCGCCGCGCTGGGTCACGCTCGCCGACATCGAAGCCGCGATCGCCGAGAAACAACGCTGGATCTTCGCGAAGCTCGCCGAGTGGAAGACGCGCACCGAGCAGCGCGCGCTGCCGCAGATCGACTGGCGCGACGGCGCGCAGCTGCCCTATCTCGGCAAGACGGTGACGATCGCGCTCGGCGCGGGCGCGGTCGCATTCGACGCCGATGCATTGCGGCTCTCGCTGCCGCTGCCCGTGCAGGCCGACATGCAGCAGATCAAGGATCGCGTGCAGGGCTGGCTGCAGGGCGAAGCCCGGCGGATCTTCGGTGAACGCCTCGCGGTGTACGCGGAGAAGCTCGGCGTCACGTATTCGATGTATGCGCTGTCGTCGGCCGCGACGCGCTGGGGCAGTTGCTCGAGCGACGGCAAGATCCGCCTGAACTGGCGGCTGATCCATTTCCCGATGTCGATCATCGACTACGTCGTCGCGCACGAGCTGTCGCACCTGCGCGAAATGAATCACAGCCCGGCCTTCTGGCAGACCGTCGAGTCGATCTTCCCCGAGTTCCGCGAAGCGCGCCACACGCTCAAGCATCACCCGCCCGAGCTGCTGCCGTCGCTTTGATGCGCACGGCTTCGCCGCCCACGAAAAAGGGCGATGCGGGTCACTCCGCATCGCCCTTTTTTGCCGCCGCGCGCATCACACGCCACGGCCCGGTTCATCCGGCGCTCAGTGCGCCTTTTTCTGAATGAACTCGATCTTGTAGCCGTCCGGATCCTCGACGAACGCGATCACGGTCGTGCCGTGCTTCATCGGGCCCGCTTCGCGCGTGACCTTGCCGCCTTGCGCCTTGATCCTGTCGCAGGCCGCGTACGCGTCGTCGACTTCCAGCGCGAGATGGCCGAAGCCGTTGCCGAGATCGTAGGCCGGCGTATCCCAGTTATGGGTCAGCTCGATCACCGTGCCCGTGCTTTCGTCCTCGTAGCCGACGAATGCGAGCGTGAACTTGCCTTCCGGATAGTCGTCGCGGCGCAGCACCTTCATGCCGAGCAATTCGGTGTAGAACTTGATCGAGCGGTCGAGATCGCCGACTCGCAGCATCGTATGCAGAAATCGCATGTGTTGTACTCCTGTGGGGACTTTCCAGAACCGGGAACTCTACCAGAGTCGGGTGAACTTCGTTGGGGGCGCCTAGCCGGGGCGCCCGGCGGGTAACGCGCCTGCCGGCGCAAGGGCAACGGCGGAACACAACACGACCCTGCTCGCCCGGCCACCGTGCGGATCGGGTAACATCCTTCCACCTCGCACCAAAAGCGGGCATGCGATCCACCGCCCGAACGCGACCACCCACTCCCCCTTACCGCCACACTGCCGTGCGACACCGCCGATTCGAGCGCGCCGGATGCGCCCGCCTCCCGATCCCGCAGCCGCCGCACCGAACCGGCGCGGTTCGCCGATGAGTGCACTCGCTGCCCCCGTGCGCCGCGCGCTCGACATGCGCGCCGTCGGCCTGATGTTGCTGCTGTGCGCGATCTGGGGCTTCCAGCAGGTCGCGATCAAGAGCACGAACGCCGCGATCGCGCCGATGTTCCAGGCCGGGCTGCGCTCGGTGATCGCGGCGGCGCTGCTGTGGGGCTGGGCCCGCTCGCGCGGTACGCCGCTGTTTCAGGCGGACGGCACGTTCGGCGCGGGCCTCGCGGCCGGCGCGCTGTTCGCCGGCGAATTCATCTGCGTGTTCTTCGGGCTGACGCTGACGAGTGCGTCGCACATGGCGATCTTCCTGTACACGGCGCCGTGCTTCACCGCGCTCGGCCTCCACCTGTTCGCACCCGGCGAACGGCTGCAGCGCACGCAGTGGGCCGGCGTCGGCCTGGCATTCGCCGGCATCGCGCTCGCGTTCGCGGACGGCTTCCTGAAACCGCGCGCGCCAGGCGCCTCCGTGCTGGCCGGGCTCGCCGGCGATGCGCTCGGGATCCTCGGCGGCGCGATGTGGGCCGCGACGACCGTCGTCGTGCGCTCGACGGCACTCGCACGGGCGAGCGCAAGCAAGACGCTGTTCTACCAGCTCGCGGTATCGGCGGTCGTGCTGGTCGCGCTGGCCGCACTGTTCGGCCAGGTGTCGTTCGCGCACGTCACGCCGATCGCGGTCGCGAGCCTCGCGTACCAGTCGGTGATCGTCGCGTTCGTCAGCTACCTGTCGTGGTTCTGGCTGCTGACGCGCTACAGCGCGTCACGACTGTCCGTGTTCACGTTCCTGTCGCCGCTGTTCGGCGTTGCGTTCGGCGTGCTGCTGCTCGGCGAATCGGTCGGCTGGCGCTTCATGTCGGCGGCCGCGCTCGTACTGACGGGCATCGCGCTCGTCAACGCGCCGCCGCGCCGACGCGCGTAACGACACCCGGTGGCCGCCCGGCATCGACGAAAACGGCGCGGGGAAAATGAAAAAGGCTGCCCGACTGGGCAGCCTCGTGAACCTCGAGCCGGCGTGCGACGCGCGCATGACGCACGCGCTGCCGTTACTCAGCGGCCTTGCGCACTTTCGCCAGCGCCTGCGCCACGCCGACGTATTCGGCCACGCTCACATCCTCCGCACGGCGCGCGAGATCGAAGCCGAGCGCATCGAAATCGATCGTCTCGCGATAGTCGCCGAGCGTATTGCGCAGCATCTTGCGGCGCTGCGAGAACGCCGCGGTGACGATTTCGCCGAGCAGCCCGGGATCGACATCCGGCAGTTCGTGCGGCTCGTACGGAATCATCCGGACGATCGCCGAATCGACCTTCGGCGGCGGCTGGAACGATTCCGGCGGCACGTCGAGCATCTTTTCCATCACATAGCGGTACTGCAGCATCACCGACAGACGCGAAAACGCCTTCGTGCCCGGCTCCGCGACCATCCGTTCGACGACCTCGTTCTGCAGCATGAAGTGCTGGTCGATGACCGCGTCGGCGAACGTCATCAGATGAAACAGCAGCGGGCTGGAAATGTTGTACGGCAGGTTGCCGACGATCCGCAACGACGGCTTGTCGCCAGGTGCCGCGAGCGAGCGGAAGTCGAACGCGAGCGCATCGCCTGCATGCAGTTCGAGCAGCGCGCCGAAGCGTTGCTGCAGGCGCCCGATCAGGTCGCGGTCGAGCTCGACCGCATGCAGCGGCGACTCGGGCGTCGCGAGGCGTGCGATCAGCGGCTCGGTCAGCGCGCCGAGCCCGGGGCCGATCTCGACCATGCGCTGGCCGCGCGCGGGGCCGATCGTCGCGACGATCGAGTCGATCACGCCGTGATCGACGAGGAAGTTCTGCCCGAAGCGCTTGCGCGCGAAATGGCCTTGGTGCTGTCTGCTGTTCGACATCGACTGAGTAAAACGAAAAATACGACGAATGAGGTAAAGCCGGGCCGCGTCAGGCGGTGCGGCGATGGCGCGCCATCGTGACGGCCGTGTCGAGCGCGGCGATCATGCTGCCCGGATCCGCGCGGCCCGTGCCGGCCAGATCGAGTGCCGTGCCGTGATCGACCGACGTACGGATGATCGGCAGCCCGAGCGTCACGTTGATGCCCTCGCCGAACGTCGCGTACTTCAGCACGGGCAGGCCCTGGTCATGGAACATCGCGAGCACGCAATCGGCATCGGCGAGGTGGCGCGGCTGGAACAGCGTGTCGGCCGGATACGGGCCGCGCGCGTCGATGCCCTGCGCGTTCGCGCGGGCCAGAGCCGGCGAGATCACGTCGATCTCCTCGCGGCCGAGATAACCGTTCTCGCCCGCGTGCGGGTTCAGGCCCGTCACGAGAATGCGCGGCGCGGCCAGACCGAAGTCGCGCCGCAGGTCGCGATCGATGATCGCGAGCGTCTCGACGAGCCCGTCGACCGTCAATGCGGCCGACACGTCCTTCAGCGGCAGATGCGTGGTCGCGAGCGCCACGCGCAGCGGCCGGTGGCCGGTACCGGCCAGCATCATCACGACACGCGGCGTATGCGTGCGCTCCGCCAGGTATTCGGTATGGCCGGTGAACGGCACGCCCGCATCGTTGATCGTGCTCTTCTGCAACGGCGCGGTGACGATCGCGTCGTACCGGCCCGCCAGCGCACCATCGATCGCCGCGTCGAGCAGCCCGAGCACGTAAGGGCCGTTCGCCGCGTCCAGCCTGCCCGCCTGTGCGGGCACGGCGAGCGCGTGATGCGCGACCGACACCGGCCCGCTGCCGGCCAGCGTGGCCCGGTCGGCGCCGACGGCTGCCGCGCGCGCGTCGAGCAGCGCCGCATCGCCGAGCACGGTGAAATGCGCGTCGGGCCAGCGCTGCGCGGCATCACGCAGCGCCTGCACGGTCAGTTCCGGGCCGACCCCCGCGGGTTCGCCGGTCGTGATCGCGATCTGCAGCGCGGGCGTGGTCATCGGAAGCTCGCTCAGTTCGCCGGGCCGACGCCGCCGATCTTGTACTGCACGTACGACGAATCGCGCAGCTCGCGCAGCCAGTCGGCATACGCCTGCTCGGCCTTGCGCTGGCCGATCGCCTGGCGCGCGATATCCATCTGCTGCTGCACCGAACCTTCCGCTTCGCGGCGGCCCAGCACCTGGATCAGGTGATAGCCGTACTCGGTGCGGATCGGCTGGCTGATCTGGCCGTCCTGCAGGTTGTTCATCGCGCGCTCGAATTCCGGCACGGTCTCGCCCGGGCTGATCCAGCCGAGATCGCCGCCCTGCGACGCCGAACCGTCCTGCGAATACGTGCGCGCGAACTTCGCGAAATCGCCGCCGGCTTCGACCTGGTTGCGGATGTCGGCCAGTTGCTGGCGCGCCTGGCCTTCGGACTTGCCTTCGCCCACGCGCAACAGGATGTGGCGCACGTGCGTCTGGACGATCTTCGGTGCCGCGGCCGACGCGCCCTGGCTCTGGCGACGATCGACGAGACGCACGATCTCGAAGCCGTCCGGCACGCGGATCAGCGTCGGGTTGACCTGGCCCGGGCGCAGCTTCGATGCGGCGTCGACGACGTCGGCCGGCAGCGCGCTCGGCGACTTGAAGCCGAGGTCACCGCCCTTCTTCGCGTCGTTCGCTTCCGAATTGTTCTTCGCGAGCTTTTCGAAATCGGCACCCGACTTCGCCTGCTGCAGCAACGCGTCAGCCTTCTTCTGCGCGGCTTCGATGTCGGCCTGCGGCGCGTTGGTCGGTGCCTTGATGAAGATGTGCTGGAAACGCAGGTCCTGCTGCTGCGACGCGTTCGGCCCGCGCTGGCTCGCGATGTAGTTCGCGACCTCGGCGTCCGACACGGTGATCTTGCCGTCGACCTCGCGCTCGCGCAGCTTCGACAGCATCAGTTCGGTGCGCGCATCGCTCGTGAAGATGCTCCAGGGCACGCCTTGCGCCTCGAGACGCGCGCGGTATTGGTCGAGCGTCATGCCGTTCGCCTGCGCGAGGCGCTGCAGCGTGGACTGTACCGTCGCGTCGTCGATGCGAATCCCGTCGTCCTTGGCCTTCTGCACCTGGATACGCTCGAGCACCATCTGGTTCAGCACCTGCGCGCGCAACTGGTCGGTCGGCGGCACGGGGGCGTTCTGCTGCTGCAGCCGGCGCGCGATCAGGCCGGCACGCTGGTCGAGTTCGCGGCCGGTGATCACGTCGTTGTTGACGACCGCGACGACTTCGTCGGCGAGCTGCGCACCTTGCGAACCGAGCGCCTGCGCCGCGGCCGGCGCAGAGGCGAGCAGCGCGGCGGCCGCAGCGAGGCTGGACACGACTGCCGCGAAACGAAGGGTTTTCTTCATTGCCACTGGAACTCCATTGAAATCGTGCTGACCGGTGCAGACAAGCCGGCGTTACTCGTAGTTGCTGAAGCGGGACATCGGCGGCGGCGGCGGCGGCAGCGGCGTGTAGCCCGGCACCCCGGCGCGGAACGCGGACACGAGGCCGTTGTCGATGGTCGACAGGCCCTTGAGCGTGAGCTGCATCATGAAGCGCGTCGACGAATTCTGCTGCCCGGACGAATTGATGCCGTTCGCCGCCCGCTGCACCCCGACCCCGAGCGCCCAGCAATCCGCGTCGTATTGTAAGCCGACCAGACCATCGACCACGCGATCGCCGGCGAGATCGTAGTTGAAGCGGCCGATCGCATACAGGCGGCGCGTGAGCGGCCATTGCGCGGACACCAGGAACTGGTTGATCGGCTGGTTGTCGAGCGTGGGCGTCGCCCGCGTATAGCGGTAGCCGACGTTGATCACCTTGCGCTCGCCCGGGCTGTAACCGAACCCCACGCTCGACTTCGCAAGCTGGTTGTTGTTCTGGTTGTACTGGAACGCCGTTTCCGACATGAAGCCCGAGCCGAGCTTAAACGAAGCGCCGACGATCAGGTCCGAATGGCGCGCCTGCGCGGCCGGCTGGGTGGAATTCAGCGTGACGCGCTGATCGGCGAAGTAGTACTGCTGCGCGATCACGAAGCGCGCGCGCTCGTCGCCCGTACGCGGATCGATGAAGCGAGACGTGAGCCCGGCCGTGATCCGGTTCGCATCGGCGATCCGGTCGTTGCCGACGTACGTGTTCGGCTGGTAGATCTCCGCGAGGCCGAAGTCCGAATCGACGGTGTCGAACAGCGGTGCGTTCGACTGGTTGCGATACGGCGTGTACACGTAGTACAGGCGCGGCTCGAGGGTCTGGATGAAGTCCTGGCCGAACAGGTGCACCGATCGGTCGAAGACGAGGCCCGAGTCGAAGCTCACGGTCGGAATCGACTCGGTGAAGCGCTTCGGGTTGTTCGGCGTGGTCGACGACAGGTAGTTCAGGTCGTACGACGCGAAGTGGTACTGGACCTTCGGCACGACGAAGTAGCCGGGGCCGTACACGCCGTACGCGATGTACGGATTGAAGACGACCCGGTCGCCTTCGGTCGAATCGGCCGTCGTGATGCGGAACCGGGAATAGTCGGCTTCCGCACCGAAGTCGAACCCGCCGACGTTGTACTTCGCGTACTTCACGTTCAACTGCGGCTCACGGCTGTACGGCGCGATCGACTGCGGCAGCGTCTGCCAGTGCTGGTAGCGCGCGAGCACCGACCACGGGCCCTTGTTGTACGTGAGGCCCGCTTCCTGCTGGTACAGCGTCTGCGTCCCGTTGATGAACTGGTTCGACGAACCCAGTTGTTCGGGATACAGATTGTCCGAGACCTTGTTGTAGTAGACGTAGCCGCCGAAACCGCCGCCGAAGTTCTGCTGGTGCTGCCAGTAGATCGCGTAGCGGTTGCGGTGCTCGAGCCGATCATCCGGCAGGTAATTGGCCGTGAACGTGCCCGAATACGACGGCGACAGGTAGCGGAACGTCGCCTCGGTCATCACGCCGCGCCGCGAGATGATGCGCGGCGTGAGCGTCAGGTCGCGGTTCGGCGCGATGTTGAAGTAGTACGGCAGCGTCAGCTCGAAGCCGTTGCTCGAGTTCACCGAGAACGTCGGCGGCAGCAGGCCGCTGCGCCGCTCGCCCGACAGCGGGAACGTCATCCACGGGCTCGCGAAGATCGGCACGCCCTGGAAGAACAGCACGCCGTTGCGCGCGGTGCCTTCGTCGGCGCCCGTGTCGAAGTCGAAGCGGCTGCCCTTGATGTACCACGCGGGGTTCGTCGAGCACTGGCACGCGGTATACGTACCGTTGACGAACACCGAGCGCTCGTTGTCGACCATGTCGACACGCTCCGCGCTGCCCGAGCCGCCCGTCACGTTGAAGTGATACTTCGGCGCCGTCATGAAGCCCTGGTTCGCCTCGATCTTCAGGTGCGCCTCGGGGCCCGCGAACGACGTGCCGGAATTGATCACCCTGACCTGGCCGTACGCATCGGCCATGTCGGTATCCTGATCGTAGTGGATCGCGTCGGCCTTCACGACGGCGTCACCGCGCCGCAGCTCGGCCGAACCCTTCGCGGCGAGATCCTGCTCGGCCGTGCCGCTCGTGTGGTCGGCGATCACGAAGGCGGCCGGCTTCGCGCCCTCCTTCAGCGGGCGATCCTCGAGCTGGGGCGCGAGACGCAGATCCCACGGCGAGTCGAGCGGCTGCGGCTGCGCGGCCGCGCCCGACAGCTGCGCGTACGACACGGCCGGCACGAGGCCGGGCACGGCCAGGAGCGCGAGCGCGAGCCGCCGTTTGCGCGGCACCCCGTCACCGGGGAAAACATTCGGGAATAGCGGTTTGGGCGGCATCTATCGTTTGGCGAATCGCCCCTTGTCAACCGCGCCGTCGCGGCACATTCGCGCACGGCGGGCCGCGCCGTCGCACCGCGACTGCGGCTGAGCGCAAACCGGGGGGGCGATCGGGTGGCGGCGCGACAGGCGGCGGGCCTGCACGGCGGAAAGCTGACGCGGGGTGCGTCAAAAAAGTCGTGGGGTATTATATGGCAAGACGTTCCCCCCTCCTCCGAGTTTCATGACGCCCCCATCCGCCGCATCCCAGCCCGACGCCCGCCTCGAAGCGCTCACCGCGTGGCTGCACCCGCTCGCCGAGCGCTACGCGCTCGACCTGTCGACCCTCGCGCCCGCATCGTCGGACGCCAGTTTCCGCCGCTATTTCCGGATTGCGTCGGCCACGAGCGCCGGCGGCACGCTGATCGCCGTCGACGCGCCGCCGCCCGAGAAGTGCCGCGAGTTCGTCAAGGTCGCGCAGTTGCTCGCCACGGCCGGCGACCACGTGCCGGACGTGCTGGCCCACGATTTCGACGCGGGTTTCATGCTCGTGACCGATCTCGGCCGCAAGCCGTACATCTCGGTGCTCGATCCGGCGGACTCGGCCGCCGCGAAACCGCTGATGCGCGAAGCACTCGACGCGCTGATCCGCTTCCAGCTCACGTCGAAACCCGACGTGCTGCCGCCGTTCGACGAGGCATTCCTGCGCCGCGAGATGGAGCTGATGCCCGAATGGTTCGTCGGCCGCCACCTCGGCAAGCCCGTCACCGACGCGATGCGTGGCACGCTCGACCGCACCTTCGCGCTGCTGGTCGCGAGCGCCCACGCGCAGCCGCAGGGTTTCATGCTGCGCGACTTCATGCCGCGCAACCTGATGGTGTGCGAGCCGAACCCGGGCATCCTCGACTTCCAGGACGCCGTCTACGGGCCGCTGACGTACGACGTCGTGTCGCTGCTGCGCGACGCCTTCATCAGCTGGGACGAGGAGTTCGAGCTCGACTGCTTCGCGTACTACTGGGAAAAAGCGAAAAAGGCCGGGCTGCCGGTCGATCCCGATTTCGGCGAGTTCTACCGCCAGCTCGAATGGATGGGGCTGCAGCGCCACATCAAGGTGCTCGGCCTGTTCGCGCGCATCAACTACCGCGACGGCAAGCCCCATTACCTGAACGACCTGCCGCGCTTCATCGCGTATGCGCGCAAGGTCGCGCTGCGCTACCGCCCGCTCGTGCCGTTCGCGAAGCTGCTCGACGAGCTCGAGGGCAACGCGCCGGCCGACGTGGGCTATACGTTCTGATCGTTCCGACTCTCCTGACACCCGGCCGAACATGAGCACCACCCTGACGACGGCGATGATCTTCGCCGCCGGGCGCGGCGAACGGATGCGCCCGCTCACCGACACCCGCCCGAAGCCGCTCCTCGAAGCAGGCGGCAAGCCGCTGATCGTGTGGCAGATCGAAGCGCTCGCACGCGCGGGTATCGAGACGATCGTGATCAACCACGCGTGGCTCGGCGAACAGATCGAGGCCGCGCTCGGCGACGGGTCGCGCTGGGGCGTGCGGCTCGCGTACTCGGCCGAAGGCGAGGCACTGGAAACCGCGGGCGGCATCGCGCAGGCGTTGCCGCTGCTCGAGCGCGACGGACAACCGGCCGTGTTCGCGGCGGTCAGCGGCGACGTGTACTGCGCCTTCGACTACCGGACGCTCGCGCCGCGCGCCGCCAGGATGGCCGCGCTCGACGCGCCGGCGATGCACCTCGTGATGGTGCCGAACCCGCCGTTCCACCCGGCCGGCGACTTCGCGCTCGGCGACGACGGCCGCCTGGCGCTCGACGGCGCCGCGCGCTTCACGTTCGGCAACATCGGCCTGTACGACACACGGATGTTCCGCGATCTCGCGCCCGGCACGCGGCGCGCGCTGACGCCGTACTATCGCGCGGCGATCGAAGCCGGCCGCGCGAGCGGCGAACTGTACGAAGGGTTGTGGGAGAACGTCGGCACGCCCGCGCAGCTCGGCGAGCTCGACGCGCGGCTGCGCGCCGCGGGCTGATCGTTTCGCGGCTGGGTGGCTGGGTGGCTGGGTGGCTGGGTGGCTGAGCGGCTGAGCGGCTGAGCGGCTGAGCGGCTGAGCGGCTGAGCGGCGGTTCGGCGGTTCGGCGGTTCGGCGGTTCGGCGGTTCGGCGGTTCGGCGGTTC
>NZ_LDUL01000083.1:0-1368 GCF_001043615.1 Burkholderia sp. LK4 | reverse complement strand
ATTCCTCACGCTCCGCGCAACGAACCGCTGCCCCTCTCGCTGGCCCAGCAACGCCTGTGGTTCCTCGATCGCTTCGAGGACACCGGCGCCGCCTATCACATCCCGGGAGCCCTGCGCCTGCGCGGCACGCTCGACGTCGACGCCCTGCGGGACACCCTCGATCGCATCGTCCAGCGGCACGAAGCGCTGCGCACAACCTTCGCCTCCACCAACGGGCAACCCGTTCAGGTCGTGCGCTCCGCAGCCACCTTCACGCTGCGCCACGTCAATCTCGAGGACACCCCCGCGGTCGAGCGTGAGCAACTGCTCGGTGAACTCGCCTCCCACGAAGCACACGCACCCTTCAGCCTCGACGCCGGCCCCCTCATCCGCGGCGTCCTCGTGCGCCTGCAATCCGATGAGCATGTCCTGCTCGTCACCATGCATCACATCGTCTCCGACGGATGGTCCATCGCCGTCCTGATCCGCGAGGTCGGCGCGCTCTATGCCGCATTCAGCAGCCGCCAGCCCGATCCGCTGCCACCACTGCCCGTCCAGTACCCCGACTACTCTCAGTGGCAGCGGCAGTGGCTCTCCGGCGACACCCTGCAGCGGCAGCTCTCCTACTGGAGCAAGCAACTCACCGGCAGCCCCGTGCTGCTCAACCTGCCCACCGATCGCCCCCGTCCGAACGTGCAGTCCTACGCCGGCGGCATCGTCTCGCTCAATATCGATGCCACCCTGACCAGCCACCTGCAGGCGCTCGCTCGCAAGCACGACGTCACCCTATTCATGCTGCTCCTCGGCGCATGGTCGATCCTGCTCGGCAGGCTCTCCTCCCAGGAGGACGTCGTGATCGGTGCCCCCGTGGCCAACCGCCAGCGGCCCGAACTCGAGGCCATGATCGGCCTGTTCATCAACACCCTTGCATTGCGTATCGACCTGAGCGACGACCCCGATCTCGCCACCCTGCTGGCACGTATCCGGCAAACCACGCTGGACGCCTACGCCCATCAGGAGCTCCCCTTCGAGCAGGTCGTCGAAGCCGTTCAGCCCGTGCGCAGCCTGAGCCACAGCCCGCTGTTCCAGGTCATGTTCACCCTGCAGAACACCCCGCATAACGAACTGCATCTGCCCGGCCTGAGCCTGGCCTCCTATCCGCTGCCGCGCTCTACGTCCCAGTTCGACATGAGCCTGTCGCTCGAGGAGCAGGCCGGCTCGCTCAGCGGCACCATCGAATACGCCAGCGACCTGTTCGACCACGGCACCGTCGAGCGCATCGCCACCCAGCTCACCACGTTGCTCGAAGCCATGGTGCACGACCCGGCACGCACCATCGGCTCTCTCGATCTGCTCAGTGCAGACGAGCGGCAGCAGGTGCTTTACGAC
>NZ_LDUL01000082.1:0-867 GCF_001043615.1 Burkholderia sp. LK4 | reverse complement strand
GTTCTTCCTGCTGATGTGGCTGCTCGGCTCGGTGTCCAAGTACGACAAGCAGGGGATCGAGGATTACTTCAACACGCCGCTGTCGACGCTCCTGTCCGGCGGGAAAGACGCACAGGCGCCGCGCCCGAGCGTCGTGCAGGGCGGCGGCCGCGACCTGTCGGACCCGGCGCCGGCCATCGACGCGAAAGCGCAACCGGTGCCGGCCAGTTCGCCCGCGGCACCGGCCGACATCGTCGATACGCAGAAGCTCGAGCGCCTGAAGGCGAAGCTGACCGCGGCGATTGCACAGAGCCCGTCGTTGCGCGCGTACCAGGACCAGATCCGGATCGCGATCACTCACGAGGGCTTGCGCATCGAAATCGTCGATTCGCTCAAGCGCCCGATGTTCGCGTCAGGCAGTTCGCATCCCGAAGGGTATGCCACCGCGATCCTCACGCAGATCGGTACGGCACTCGACGATGTCGACAACCGCGTGTCGATTGCCGGCCATACCGATTCGACGCCGTATCGCGACGGCCCCACGGGTTATTCGAACTGGGAGCTCTCCAGCGATCGCGCGAACGCCGCGCGGCGCGCGCTGGTCGCGGGCGGATTGCCGGAAGAAAAGCTGCTCCAGGTGCGCGGGCTCGCGGATGTCCTGCCGCTCGACCGCAACGTCGCGGACGAGCCGACCAATCGCCGCATCAGCATCCTCGTGATGAACAATGCCGCCGAGCAGGCGTTCTTTCGGGACGGCGGCAGGACGACCGTGGACGAATCGGCCGGCACCCGGGCCGCCGTGCTGCCGGCGGCGCTCACGCAGCAGCATTAGGCGCGGGCGCATTCACGAACGCGGGGCGGATGTGCGCGATGGGGCTGGGGGCTGGG
>NZ_LDUL01000081.1:0-76907 GCF_001043615.1 Burkholderia sp. LK4 | reverse complement strand
CGCCCCGCCCGCACCGCCTGCCCGCCCCGCCCGCCGTCACATCGCGCGCACCGCGACCTCGGCCACGCTTCCGCGCTTCTCGATCGCCCGCGCGGACACGATCGACAGGAGTGCAGACAACATCACGTACACCCCGACGAGCCACGGCGCACCGCCGTTCACGCGCAGCAACGCGGTCGCGACGATCGGGGTCAGGCCGCTCGCGAAGATGCCCGACACCTGGTAGACGAACGAAATGCCCGTGTACCGCACGTTCGCGTCGAACAGCTCCGCGAACAGCGCGGCCTCCGGCCCGTATGCCATCGCGTAGAAGATCCCGAACGGGATCACCAGCGCGAGCCATACGGCGAGCAGGTTCGACGATTGCGTCTGCAGCAGCCAGAACGCGGGCAGCACCGACAGCCCGCACAGCGTCGCGCCCCACCGGTACACGCGTGCGCGGCCGAGCCGGTCGGACAGGCTGCCGAACACGGGGATGAACCCGCACATCACGACCGCCGCGCTCATCACGCCGAGCAGCGCATCGCCGCGCGAGATCGACAGGTTGCGCGTCATGTAGCCGATCGAGAACACCGCGAACACGTTGAAGAACACGCCGTCGATATAGCGCGCGCCCATCCCGAGCAGGATCGCCTGCCGGTAGTTGCCGAGCAGTTCGACCACCGGCAGCTTCGTGTCGCGCCGCTGGCGCTTGAGCGCGACGAATTCGGGCGTATCGGCCACCCGCGTGCGGATGTAGAAGCCGACCGCGACGAGCAGCAGCGACGCCGCGAACGCCACGCGCCAGCCCCACGCGAGGAACGCGGCGTCCGGCAACACGCGCGACAGCGCCGCGACCACGCCGGCCGCGAGGCACAGCCCGATCGCGAGCCCGATCTGCGGCAGGCTCGCGTACAGCCCGCGCCGGTGCGGCGGCGCATATTCGTACGCCATCAGCACCGCGCCGCCCCACTCGCCGCCGAGGCCGATGCCCTGCAGCACGCGCAGCGTCAGCAGCAGCACCGGCGCCCACATGCCGATCTGCGCGTAGGTCGGCAGGAACGCGACGCCCGCCGTCGACACGCCCATGATCAGCATCGTCAGGATCAGCGCGGACTTGCGCCCGACGCGGTCGCCGAGATGGCCGAACAGCAAGCCGCCGAGCGGCCGCGTGACGAAGCCGACCGCGAACGTCGCATACGCGAGCATCGTCGACACGAACGCGTCGCCCGCCGGAAAGTACTGCTTGTCGAACACGATGCCGGCGACGACGCCGTACAGGAAAAAGTCGTACCACTCGACGGTCGCGCCGATCACGCTGGCCGCGGCCACGCGTCGGACGACCCGGGAATCGATTGCCATGCGAGCTTCTCCAGGTAAGGATGCGCCGCAACCTGCCCCGGCGCCGTACCGGCGGGGGCATCGATGAACGCGCGGCGGCCGTCCGGGCGCAGGCGCACGGGCCACGCGGGGAGATGCGTGGCGAGGCCCTACGCGACGGCCTCGGCGGCCGGCGCGACGCTGCGGCCGCGATCGGTGGCGCGCGCGTCCTCGAGGATCATGTCGGACGCCTTCTCGGCGACCATCACGATCGGCACGTTGGTATTGCCCGATACGAGGGTCGGCATGATCGAGCAGTCGACCACGCGCAGCCCGCGCGTGCCGTACACGCGCAGCCGCTCGTCGACGACCGCGAGCGGATCGCTCGCGACGCCCATTTTCGCCGTACCGGACGGATGAAAGATCGTCTGCCCGTATTCCCGGCAGAACTCGAGCAGCTCGTCGTCCGTCTGCGCGTCCGCGCCCGGCCGCACCTCGCGCTTCATCAGCGACGCCATCGGCTCGGTGGCCGCGACGCGTCGCGCGAAGCGCACGCCGGCCACCGTCGTGCTGCGGTCGCGCTCGGTGTCGAGATAGTTCGGCTGGATCGACGGCGCGTCGCGCGCATCGTCGGTGCGGATTCGCACGGTGCCGCGCGATTCGGGCCGCAGCTGGCAGATCGAATACGTGCAGCCGGGAAACGGATGCACGCTGCCGCCCGCCGAATCCGCCGACAGCGTCGAGAAATGGAACTGGATGTCGGGCGTCGCCGATTCGTCCGGCAGCGCACGGCAGAACATCCCGCCCTGGTTGATGCCGATCGCGAGCGGGCCGCCGCGGAACAGCGCCCATTGCAGCCCCATCTTCGCGCGGCCGACCCACGAATGCAGTTCGTCGTTGGTCGTGATCGGTTTCGTCACTTCATGGATCAGACGAATCTGCAGATGATCCTGCAGGTTCTCGCCGACGCCCGCCCGATCGGCGACGACCGGAATCCCGTGCCGGCCCAGCAGCGCGGCCGGCCCGACGCCCGACACCTGCAGCAGTTGCGGCGACTGCAGCGCGCCGGCCGCGAGGATCACCTCGCGCCGCGCACGCACGTCGTGAATCTTGCCGTGCCGGACGTACCGCACGCCGGACGCCTGCGTGCCGTCGAACAGCACCTTCAGCGCCTGCGCATCGGTTTCGACATGCAGGTTCGGCCGCCCGCGCGCGGGCTTCAGGTAGGCCACCGCGGTCGAGCAGCGCAGCCCGTTGCGCGTGGTGAGCTGGTAGTAGCCCACGCCTTCCTGGTCGCCCGTGTTGAAATCGTCGACGGTGCGCACGCCGAGCCGGTTCGACGCGGCGACGAACGCATCGACGAGTTCGTGCCGCTGCCGGATCGCGGAAGCCCACAGCGGGCCGCCGGTGCCGCGCGTCGGCCCTTCGCCGAGCGTGTTGTGTTCGAGCTTGCGGAAATACGGCAGGCACTCGCGCCAGCTCCAGCCGCGATTGCCGAGCGCCGCCCAGTGATCGTAGTCCTGCTGCTGCCCGCGCACGTAGATCAGCCCGTTGATCGAGCTGCAGCCGCCGAGCGTGCGGCCGCGCGGCCAGTACAGGCGGCGGTTGTGCATGTTCGGATCGGGATCGGTGTGGAAGCCCCAGTTGTACACGGGGTGGAACATCGTCTTGCCGTAGCCGATCGGCACGTGGATCCACATATAGCGGTCGGCGGGGCCGGCTTCCAGCAGGCACACCGTATGGCGGCCGCCGTCGGACAGGCGGTTGGCGAGGACGCAACCGGCCGATCCCGCGCCGACCACGACATAGTCGAAGCTGCGTGTCATTCCGTGTCTCCGTTCCGGGGTTTTTAAAAAATCCGGTATGTTTCGTCCAAATTTATTGAGCACACGGAACACGTACAAGCCGATTTATTGTCCACGCGGCGAATGTGGTACAAAAACCGTTCAATTCGTTTCATTTCCATCGCACACACACCATCCCGGGACGCACGCCGATCCCGACGGAGGAGACACATGCGCGAACCTGCCCCCGCGCCGCCCGATGGCGCGCCCGCCGACGACGCGCGTGTGCTGCGCGCCCTCGCCGTGCTCGAAGCGCTCGCGTCGGCCGGCCAGCCGTACACGCTGTCGCAGCTCGCCGCGCGGCTGCATATCCCGAAGGCGACGCTGCTGCGGCTGATCGAGTCGCTGGAGGCGCGCGGCTACGTGATCCACATGCCCGACTCGCGCGGCCACGACCGCGGTATCGCGCTCGGCCCGCGCGCCGCGCAGTTCGCGCTCGCGGCGCTGTCGAACAACACCTTCACGCGCGGCTGCCGCTCGGTGCTGCGCGCGCTCGTCGACGTGCTCGGCGAAACCTGCAACCTCACCGCGCTCGACGGCGACACGGTGCTGTACGTCGAACGCGTCGAGACGACCGAGCCGCTGCGGCTCGAGATGCGGCCCGGCATGCGCGTGCCGCTGCACTGCACGGCGAGCGGCAAGCTGTTTTTGTCGCAGATGAATGCGCTGGAGCGCAACGCGATGCTCGCGCGGCTCACGCTGAAGAAGATGACCTACCGGACGCTGACCGATGCGCAGCTGCTCGCGGCCGAGCTCGACCGGCTCGCCGCGCGCGGTGTCGGCATCGACAACGAGGAATTCGTGCGCGGGATGGTGGCCGTCGCGGTGCCGGTGAAGGATGCCGCGAGCGGCCGCGTGCTTGCGGCGCTCGCCGTGCATGCGCCGACCGCGCGCGCGACGCTCAACGATTTGCTGGAGAACGTGCCGAAAATGCGCGACGCGGCGACGCGGCTCGCCCCGCTGCTGCAGGCGGCCGATGGCGCACCGGCGGGTTGAGGCGGCCGCGCGCGGTCATGCGGTCATGCGGTCGTGCGGTCATGCGGTCATGCGGTCGTGCGGTCGTGCGGTCACGCATTCACGCATTCACGCATTCAAGCATTCAAGCATTCAAGCATTCAAGCATTCAAGCGAGGTGATAACGCAGCCAGAAAGTTTCGCGGCACGCGTTGTCGAACGTGATCCGCGTCGGGCCGATCGGCTGCGCATCGGGATGGCGAAGCACGTCGTAGTCGATCCAGCATTCGGCGCACAGCAGGTCGGACGGCGCGCGGTCCTGCTCGACCGAGCGGCGCACGATCGCGCCGTTGTCGAAGCGGTATTCGGTTTCGTCGCGCGTGACCTCGACGTCGTCGTCGGTCCAGCGGTCGTGCGACGTGACATGCGACACGATCGACACCGGGCCCGCGAGCCCGTGGATCGCGGCGACGTAGGAAATGAGCTTGTCCATGGCGAGGCGGCGAACGGAAGGATGGCGGCCTCGCGCAACATCGATGGCACGAGGCGTGCCCGAGCGGCGAGTATAGCCGCGCACCGATGACCTTGCCGCCCGTGGGGTTTCGCGCGCTACGCCTCCAGCGCGAGCAACGCGAACGTCGCGAGCCAGTGCTCGCCCATGTAGTCGCCGGCCACGTTCGCGAGCGCGCTCGCGAGGTGCCGGCCGGCCGCATCGAGCAGCTTCGCGCGCCGTGCGTCGCCTTCCGGCAGCGCGCCGGCGAGCGCGCGCTGGCACCACGCGCGGCTCAGGTTCAACCCGTCGAGGTGGGCGATCTTGCCGTCGCTGCGATCGCTGACCGTCGCCGGCTCGAACAGCGTCGCCGGCTCGCCGCGCGCGAGATCAGGCAGGAAGCGCGCGAACCAGCCGTCGAATTCGGCGGCCGGCAGCACGCGCCGCATCAGCTCGGCCTCCATCAGCGCGGGCGACAGGAATTCGTCGCCCGACGGTTCCCACGCCTGGCACGCGACGTCGTTCAGGTGCCAGCGCTTCGCGGTATCGACGATCAGCGCCGCGAGCCCGTCGCGCTGCGTGTCGCGCGCGAAGTCGAGCGTGAGCGCCAGCGCGAACGCGGTGTTGAAGTGCGTGCCGACGCGCAGCGGATAGGTCGCTTTCGGCAGGAAGGTCTCGAAGCGCGACACGAACAGGTCGGTGAGCGGTGCCATCGTCTTCGCCCAGCGCGCGGCCTGCGGCAGCGCGCCCCTCAGCGCGAGCCGCTCGAGCTGCGCGGCGAGCGCGAGCAGCCACGCCCAGCCGTAAGGCCGCTCGAAGCCGCTGTTGTGCGGCAGCGCGAGGTACGCCCGCTCGCCGGCGACGTTCGCATCGGTGAAGTGCGCATCGACGATCGCGACGATGCGTTCGGCCTCCGGCAACGCCGGGTAGCGTTCGAGCACGCGCAGCACGAGCCAGTAGCCGTGCACGCACGAGTGCCAGTCGTAGCTGCCGTAGAAGATCGGATGCAGCGCGCGCGGCCCCTGCACATCTTGCGGGCCGGCGAGCGAATGCGTGAGCTTGTTCGGATATTCGCGGGTCAGGTGCGCGAGCGCGAGCGACGCGAACTTCGACGCGAGTTCGGGGGTGAGTCGGTCGGTCATGAGGATCTCGTCCATCGAGTCAGAAGCGGAATGCGAACGCATACATCAGCAGCGTGTTCACGGCGAGCAGCAGCACGGCGGTCGGCCACTGCGCCTTGATCACGCCGTTCTTGTCCTTCAGTTCGAGCAGCGCCGCCGGCACGATGTTGAAGTTCGCTGCCATCGGCGTCATCAGCGTACCGCAGAAGCCGCTCAGCATCCCGATCGCGCCGACGATCGCCGGGTTGCCGTGGAACTGGTGGACGATCAGCGGCAGTCCGATGCCGGCCGTCATCACGGGGAACGCGGCGAAGCCGTTGCCCATGATCATCGTGAACAGCGCCATGCCGACCGTATAGGCCGCGACCACCGCGAACGGCGAATCGATCGGCACCCACGCCTTCACGAGCCCCGACACCACGCCGCCGACACCCGCGACCGCGAACAGCGCGCCGAGCGCCGCGAGCATCTGCGGCAGGATCGCGGCCCAGCCGACCGCATCCATCGTATGGCGTGCCTCCCTCACCGCATGCACCGGCGAATCGCGCAGCATCGCGAGCGCGACGACGAACGCGACGAGCGTGCCGAGCACGAGCGAGATCAGCGTCACGCTCTTCTGGTCGACGAACGGCACGAGCTTCAGCGCGAACGTGCCGATCAGCGTGACGACCGGAATCAGCAGCGCGGGCAGGAACAGCCGGTTGCCGAAGCGCTGCGCGAGTGTCTCGCGGCGCACGGCCGCCGCTTCGCCGGCTTCGTCGGACTTGCCGCGCCCGAGCTTGCCGGAGCCCGCGATCACCGCGAGCGCGATCGCGAGGCAGCCCGTCACGAAGTGCGGCAGCAGCGCGCCGAACAGGAACGTGACCGCGTAGATCGCCCAGAACGCGAAATTGACGACGCGGCGCGGGTTCGTGCGGTCCGTCAGGTTGAAGCACGCGAACGCGGCGAACATCAGCCCCGCGAGCGTATACAGCGATTCGAGGCCGATCATCGCGCGCCCTCCTGCTTCACCAGGCCGAAGCCGCGCGTGAGCCGGCGGTCGAGCAGCGCGAGGCGCGTGCAGTGGATCAGCAGCGCGGCGATCGCGGTCGGGATCGCCCACACCGACAGGTGCAGCGGTTCGATGGAAATCCCGTTCTGTTCGAGAAAGCCCTTGATCAGCAGGATCGACTGGATCGCGATGAAGATGTCCTCGCCGAAGAACACGGCGACGTTGTCGACGCCCGACGCATGCGCGCGGATCTGCTGGCGCACCGCTTCGGGCAGCTCGCCGTGCCGGTTGACCGCGGCGGCCTCGGCCATCGGCGCGATCAGCGGCCGCACCATCTGCGCATGGCCGCCGAGCGACGTGAGGCCGAGCGCGGCCGTCGCCTGGCGCAGCACGAAGTACAGCATCAGCACGCGGCCGGTGGTGGCCGCCTGCACACGCGAGATCATCCGCTTCGCCTGCTCCTTGAGCCCGTTGCGCTCGAGCAGCGCGATCACCGGCAGCGTCAGCCAGATGAGCCCCATGTAGCGGTTTTCGGTGAACGCCTTGCCGAACGCGCTGACGATGTCGACGAGATTCAGCCCGCCCGCCAGCCCCGTCGCGAGCCCCGCGATCGTGACCACCAGCAGCGCATTGAAGCGCAGCGCAAAACCGATCACGACGATCGGCACCCCAATCAGCACCAGCATTGCTCCTCCTTGTATCGGACGCGCGGCGCCTTGGCAACGCGCCGCCTGCCCGGTTTGGACCGGGCTCTGACGGCGCAATCTAGCACGAGACTTTATCGATAAAAAGTCGACAATTTGCTGCTTCGGGTAAACGTTGAAGTGTGCGGACACCGTGCCCGGGCCATGCGTCGGCGATGTTTCATCCGAGGAATCGGCGGCTGGCCGGCCGGCACGGACGCACCGGTCGCGGCACGCGCGTGGCCGCCCCGGAGGGCGGCGTGCGACGGGCCGCCGCGCGTGGCGGAGCCCCGGTGCGCCGACTAAACTGGAAAGCATCGGCAACGGACGGGAGAGCCGCCATGATTGACGTATTCCAGACCATCGGCAGCCGTGCGTTCTCCGCTCATCTGGCGAAGGACGGGATGGTGACGCTGATGGAGCAACGCCATGAGGTCGATCGCGTGACGCTCGCGACCGCGTATGCCGCGCTCGTCGAGGAAACCGAGCAGGAAGACGACCTGCTCGACGCGACGGTCGAAGGCATGATGCGCGCGCTGATCCAGGGGTACGCGCGCAGCCATTGACGGCGCGGCCGGTTTCCTCCGGCGCCCGCCGAAGCGGACCACGGGCCCGCGCAGGCGCTACGCGGCCGGCGTCCCGGCGCCCATGTCGAACCACCGGCCCGCGCGCAGTTGCCGGTAGTCGGCCTGCGTGAAGATCCTCAGCAGGTTCGCGACCGCGCCGTTGCTGGCGCGGTCGAGTGCCGTCATGAAGGCTTCGACTTCGTCGCGGCCGGCAAACAGGATCGTGCGGAAGTAGCGTTCGCGTTCCGCGTCGGACAGGTTCGTCGCGCTCAGCTGGCAGGGATGATGAAGCGCCGCGAACAGGAAGTAGTAGCGCTCGGCGTCGTCGCGCAGCACGCGCACCGCGTCGGGTTCGACCGGAAAATCGCGGTGGAACGACGCGTGTCCGCTCTCGATGTAGATCCGGTACAGCAACCGGCCGTCATGCTCGGTCACGATCGGCGCCCACGGGTCGCGGCTGACGAGTACGGTGTCGGGCACGGCCATCCTGAGTTCTCCCCGTCTTTTTCTTCGAAGCCGCCACGGTAACATGCCGGCTTCCGCGGCCTGCCATGCCGAAACCGCACGACCGTGCACGCACGCGCGGGCTGGCCCGATTCCGCCGCCCGCCGCACAGCCATAGAGGAAACGCACTGAATCGGCGCAATGCGCAAATTTTTCGATTGCCGCCGCCCGCGCCGCATGACAGCATTCGGGGCGTCGCCAACCGAAAAGAATGCCGTGCCGTCCGGCCGCCGATGCCGTCCGGCGGCGCCGAACAGGCCCCCTCCTTCCATGAACCCGGCCCACCTCCAGCATCACGAACCGACCGGAGAATTCCGCTTGTGAACATCGGCATCGTCAACGACCTCCCGCTTGCCGTCGAGGCGATGCGCCGCGCGATCGCGCGACGGCCCGAGCACCGCGTGCTGTGGGTCGCGACCGACGGCGCGCAAGCCGTCGAACTATGCGCCACGCAGCCGCCCGACGTCGTGCTGATGGACCTGATCATGCCGAAATTCGACGGGATCGAAGCGACGCGGCGGATCATGCGATCCGAACGACCGTGCGCGATCCTGATCGTGACGAGCTGCATCGGCGCGAACGCGTGGCGCGTGTTCGAGGCGATGGGCGCCGGCGCGCTCGACGCGGTCGATACGCCGCGGCTCGGCGACGGCTCGGCCGGCGACACGACCCGGCTGCTGCTCGCGAAGATCGACCAGATCGGCCGCCTGCTCGACGCGCCCGGCGGCTCGCGCCTCGCCGGCACGCCCCCGCGCACCGGCGGCGGACCGCTGATCGCGATCGGAGCATCGGCCGGCGGCCCCGGCGCGCTCGCGTCGGTCCTCGGCGGCCTGCCGGCCGATTTCAACGCACCGATCGTGATCGTGCAGCACGTCGACCGCGCGTTCGCCGAAGGCATGGCGCAATGGCTCGACGGCCAGACGTCGCTCGCCGTGCGCGTCGCGCGCGAAGGCGACCGCCCGCAGCCGGGCGTCGCGCTGCTCGCCGCGACCGACGACCACCTGCGCATCACGCGCGCCGGCACGCTCGAATACACGCGCGAGCCGGCCGCCACGCCGTATCGCCCGTCGGTCGACGTGTTCTTCAACAGCCTGACCGAGCACTGGCCCGGCCGCGTGATCGGCGTGCTGCTCACGGGGATGGGCCGCGACGGCGCGATCGGCCTGAAGGCGCTGCGGATGAAGGGCTACCATACGATCGCGCAGGACGAGGCGACGAGCGCCGTCTACGGCATGCCGAAGGCGGCCGCGACGCTGGGCGCGGCGCGCGCGATCCTGCCGCTCGGACGCATCGCGGGCGAGCTGGCGGCGCTCGCGCGGATCTGAGCCCGATGAACCCGCGCAACACCCATGCCTGCTTTCGCAACAACCCGCATCGACCATGACCATTGACCCGACTCGCCCGCCAGGCGGCCCCTACGTGCCGCCCGCCGACGTGCCGGCGATGGTGCTGCTGGTCGACGACCAGACGATCGTCGCGGAAGCCGTGCGGCGCGCGCTCGTCGACGAGGAAGGCATCGATTTCCACTATTGCCCGCGTTCGGACGACGCGATGGCCACCGCGATCGAGACGCGGCCGACCGTGATCCTGCAGGACCTCGTGATGCCCGGCACCGACGGGCTGAGCCTCGTGAAGGCGTACCGGACGAATCCGGCGACGCGCGACGTGCCGATCATCGTGCTGTCGACGCAGGAAGAGCCTGTGATCAAGAGCGCCGCCTTCGCGGCCGGCGCGAACGACTACCTCGTGAAGCTGCCCGACCGCATCGAGCTCGTCGCACGCGTGCGCTACCACTCGCGCTCGTACATGAACCTGCTGCAGCGCGACGAGGCCTATCGCGCGCTGCGGCAATCGCAGCAGCAGTTGCTCGAAGCCAATCTCGAGCTGCGGCGCCTCACGCATTCGGACGGCCTCACCGGGCTGTCGAACCGGCGCTATCTCGACGAATACCTCGCCGCCGAATGGCGGCGCGGCACGCGCGAGCGCAGCGAGCTGTCGCTGCTGATGATCGACGTCGACAATTTCAAGCTGTACAACGACACGTACGGCCACGTGTCGGGCGACAGCGTGCTCAAGCAGATCGCGTCGACCATCGAGCGCTGTCTCGGCCAGTCGGGCGATCTCGCCGCGCGTTTCGGCGGCGAGGAATTCGCGGTCGTGATGCCGGCCACGTCGCCGGGTGCCGCGCGGCTGCTCGGCGAGAAGATCCGCCTCGCGATCGAGGCGCTGCGGCTACGGCATGCGCATTCGTCGACGGGCAACACCGTGACGATCAGCATCGGCGGCGCGACCATCGTGCCGACGCCCGGCCTGCCGACGACCGTGCTGATCGAAGCGGCCGACCGCGCGCTCTATCGCGCGAAGCACGAGGGCAAGAACCGCGTCGAGATCGACGCGACGCCGTCCCCGCCCGTCCCCGGCGGCTTCGGTGCGCCGCGCGCCGACTGAACGCTGAATGCTGAACACTGAACGCAGGCTCGGCGCCTCGCTCACGCGGCGCCGAGCCTGCGCGCGTAGTCGCTCGGGTCGAGCGGGCGGCTGAACAGGTAGCCCTGCTGCATGTCGCAGCCGATCTGCTGCAGGAACCGCGACTGCGCCTGCGTCTCGACCCCTTCGGCCGTGACCTTCATCCCGAGCGAATGCGCCATCGCGACGACGGCCTGCGTGATCGCCACCGAATCGTGATGATCGGGCACGCCCGACACGAACGAGCGGTCGACCTTCAGGTTGTGCAGCGGAAAGCGCTTCAGGTACGCGAGCGACGAATAGCCGGTGCCGAAATCGTCGACCGAGATGCGCACGTTCATGTCCGTGAGCGCCTCGAGCATCGGCAGCACGGTGTCCGTGTCGTTCATCAGTAGTCCTTCTGTAATCTCGAGTTCGAGCGCGGACGGATCGAGCCGCGTCTGCGCGAGGCAGCGACCGACCGACTCGACGAGGCCTTCGTGGAACTGCCGCGGCGACAGGTTGACGGCCAGCACCAGGTCGGGCGCGATCGTGCGGCGCCATTCGGCCGCCTGCCGGCATGCGGTTTCGAGCACCCACTGGCCGATCGCGACGATCTGCCCCGTATCTTCCGCGACCGGAATGAACTCCGCCGGCGACATCGGCCCGAGCTCGGGGCTCGTCCAGCGCAGCAGCGCCTCGGCGCCGACGGTGCGGCCGCTGCGCGCGTCGACGACGGGCTGATACGCGAGCCGCAGCATGTCCGACGCGAGCGCGCGCCGCAGCGACTGCTCGATCGCGAAGCGGCGCTGCAGCCGCAGGTTGAGCTGCGCGGTGAAGAACGTGAAGTGGTTGCGGCCGCGCTGCTTCGCGTCGTACATCGCGGAATCGGCGTTGCGCATCAACGTGACGGCATCGTCGCCGTCGCGCGGCGCGACGCTGATCCCGATCGACACGCCGAGCCAGTATTCGTTGTTCGCGATCGCGAACGGCTTCGCGATCGCGTCGATCACCTCGCGCGCGAGCACCGCGAGCCGGTCGGGATCGTCGCAGTCGTCGACGAGGATCACGAACTCGTCGCCGCCGACGCGCGTGAGCGCATGCTGCCCGCCTCCGCATGCCGCGAGCCGCGCCGCGACGCTGCGCAGCAGCGCGTCGCCCGCGTCGTGGCCGGCCGTGTCGTTGACCTTCTTGAAGCCGACGAGATCGATGAACAGGATCGCGACGCGCGCGGGCCCGCCCGCCGCATCGTGGCCGCCGAACAGCTCGCGCATGCGATCGCCGAGCCAGCGGCGGTTGTAGAGGCCCGTCAGCGCATCGCGCGTCGCCAGGTAGCGCAGCTGCTGCTGCGCTTCGCGCACGGGGCCGATGTCGTTGAATGAAACGAGCACCGAGTCGGCCTGCGTTTCGCCGGGCTTCACGATCGGCACCGCGTTGCCGCGCACCCAGATGGTGTCGCCGTCCGCCAGGCCGAAACCGACCGTGTAGTCGAGCATCGGCGTGGCCGTTTCGAGCGCGCGCCGGCTCGGCCAGTCGTCGGGCGCGATCGGCGTACCGTCCTCGCGCAGCTTGCGCAGGATCACCGTCGACAGCCTGCGGCCGACGAGGTCGCCCTTCACGCGCATCATCCGGTTCGCACTCGGGTTGCTCGCGACCACCACGCCATCGCGCGACACGACGAGGATCCCTTCGTTCAGGCTGTTGACCACGAGCCGGTGATGTTCCTCGCTGCGCGCGAGCTGTCGCGCGATCCGGTCCTGGTGCACCGCGAGGCCGACGCTGTTGCCGATGTCGCGCAGCAGTTCGGTTTCCTCATCGCCCGGCCGGCGCGGCATGCGGTGATAGACGGCGAACGCGCCCAGCACGGCGCCCGCGTCGTCGAGGAACGGCACCGACCAGCACGCGCGCAGGCCCAGCGGCAGCGCAACCGCACGATAGTCGGCCCACAGGGGATCGGTTTCGATATCCTCGACGACGACCATCCGGCGCAGGTACATCGCCGTGCCGCACGAGCCGGCCACCGGCCCGATCGTCGCGCCTTCGATCGCCGCGCTGTACTGTCGGGGCAGCGACGGCGCGGCGCCGACGTGCACGTGCGCGCCGTCGATATCGAGCAGCAGGATCGTGCACGACGCACCGTCGCCGAGCAAAGCCTCGGCGCGCCGGCAGACTTCGACGAGCAGCTCCGGCAGCGGTGTGTTGCGCGTGATCAGCCTCAGCACGCTTTGCTCGGACGCGAGCACTTCCGCCGCGAGCCCGAGACTGTAACGAGAACTTTGCGGTTCGGTATTCAAGATGAATCCTGCCGTCTGTCCGATCGGGTCTGATGCGCCCGATTCGTTTTCGATCCTTCGTGCCGTTTTTCGCTCCGGGTATACGCCGATGCCCGGTGCGCCCCGTATTGCACGCGGTGCCAACGCGCGCCGAAATACATTTAACACCAATCCGTGGCAACCCGGGCGTCCATGCGCATCAGGGGTTACACGCGGTCGGTGCGGCATGCGCGGCCGGCAGTCGGTCCGCCGGAAGACCTGCGCGCGGCGCGACCGCTCCGGGCAAGGCCGTGCGCCGTGCGGGCCGCGTTCGAAAGCGATTCGTCAGCTTGCGGCGGCGCCCCGGCTCCGTTCGCGTTCGATCGTCCGCGCCGGGATCCGTGCGCGTGATCGCCTTCGATACGTTGGTCGCGGCCGCGACCGCCATGCTCCGGGTGCCGCGCTCGGCGCCGATGCGCAGATGCGCAGATGCGCCGATGCGTCGGGTATCGGGCATCGGGCCCGCACACGCGCCGGCCCAGCTTGCAGCGCGGCGCCGGCGCGAGCGTCAATCCTTCCGGATGTGTTCGGCCAGGAAATCGATCAGCAGCCGCACGCGCGGCAGCAGCCCGCGCCGCGACGGAAACACCGCGTGCACCACGCCGCCCTTCGGTGCCCAGCCGGGCAGCACGTCGACCAGCGTGCCGTCGCGCAGGTCGTCCTCGACGACCATGCACGGCAGCTGCACGATGCCGACGCCGTGAATCGCCGCATCGCGCAACGCGTGCATGTCGTCCGTGACGAAGCGCGGATGATGGCGCAACTGCGCGTGCTCGCCGTTCGGCCCGACCAGCTGCCACACGTGATGTCGCGCCGGCCCCCAGTCGAGACTCGGCGCGCCGGCCAGCCCGGCCGGGTCCGACAGCGGCGCGCGCCCGTCCAGCCAATGCGGCGCGGCCACCAGCCGCTGCGGGCTGTCGGCGAGCACGCGCATCACGAGATCGCTATCCTCCAGCGGCGGGAAGCGCACCCGCAGCGCGAGGTCGAACCCTTCGCTCAGCAGGTCGACGCGACGGTTCGTCGCCTCGAGATGCACCTGCACCTGCGGATGAATCGCCATGAAGCGCGCGACCAGTTCGCTCACGCGATATTCGAGCAGCGCGGTCGGGCAACTGACGCGGACGACGCCGCGCGGCTCCGCGTGCCGGCGCTCGATCACCTCGCGCGCGGCGTCGGCTTCGACCAGCACCGCGAGGCAGCGCTCATGGAATTCGCGTCCGGTTTCCGTGACGGTGAAATGACGCGTCGTCCGCTGCAGCAGCCGCACGTCGTACTTCGCTTCCAGCGCGGCGATGCGCCGGCTCAGTGTCGATTTCGGCACGTCCAGCGCGCGGCCGGCCTGCGTGAACCCGCCGTGTTCGACCACCTTCACGAAATAGTAGAGGTCGTTCAGGTCATCCATGATTGTTCCACTCATAGAACACTGACGGCATTTTAAGGGACTGGAACGCCGGTTGTTGCACGCCTAGCATCCTGTTTCAGCGTGGATCGAGCGTGTCGCGGCAGCCGGGAATTTTCTCGACCGGCTTCTTCGTCCGACCCGACGGTTCACTGGACTTGGATTTACCCCCCTCACTTCCCGCATCGTCACTGGAGGCAACCATGGCAAGCGAACCGGTTCGCGACCCCGCGAACGACCACCTGCTCACCCCGCAGAACGCGGCGTTCATCGTCATCGATTACCAGCCGGTCCAGGTGAACTCCATCGCGTCGATGGATCGCCAGCTGCTGATCAACAACATCGTCGGCGCGTCGAAGGCGGCCGTCGCGTACAACCTGCCGATCGTCCACTCGACCGTGAACGTGAAGACGGGCCTGAACAAGCCGCCGATCCCGCAGCTGCGCGCGGCGCTCGAAGGTTATCCGACCTACGACCGCACCAGCATCAACTCTTGGGAAGACGTCGAATTCCGCAAGGCCGTCGAAGCGACCGGCCGCAAGAAACTGATCATGACCGCGCTGTGGACCGAAGCGTGCCTGACCTTCCCGGCGCTCGACGCGCTGAAGGCCGGTTATGAGGTGTACGTGGTCGTCGATGCGGTCGGCGGCACGTCGGTCGCCGCGCACGAAGCCGCGCTGCGCCGCATCGAGCAGGCCGGCGGGCAGATGATCAGCGTCGCGCAGCTGTTCTGCGAACTGCAGCGCGACTGGGCGCGCAGCGCCACCGTGCCGGCATTCATCAACCTGTTCATCGAAACCGGCGGCACCGCGGGCATCCAGTTCTCGTACGACAAGAGCTGACCGGCACGGCACGCGCGGCGGCCGGCGTGTCCGGCCGTCGGCGCGCGCCGCTGCCCTGCTTCTCCGTTCCGGCGCGGCCGGACTGCATCGGGCCCGGCAGGCCGCGTTTTCGCATCCGTGATTCAATGTCGATGGCTCCGGCGCCGCGCATCGCGCGCGGCACGGCGATGTGCACCCTCATCGATTGACCTTCACAGGATCACCATGACGAACCCTGCCGAAATCAAGGCGCTCGTTTTCGATGTCTTCGGAACGATCGTCGACTGGAGAAGCGGCGTCGCACGCGGCGCCGCCGCGTTCCTCGATCGCCATGCACCCGCACTCGACCCGTTCGAATTCGCCGATACGTGGCGGGCCGAATATTCGCCGTCGATGGAAGAAATCCGCAGCGGGCGCCGCCGCTACGTGCGGCTCGACGTCCTGCACCGCGAGAACCTCGTGCGCACGCTCGACCGCTACGGAATCGTCGACGTGCCCGACGCCGACATCGACGCGCTCAACCTCGCGTGGCACAGCCTCGACCCGTGGCCCGATGCCGTCGCGGCGCTGCAGCGGCTGAAGCGACGCTTCATCATCGCGCCGCTGTCGAACGGCAACATCCGGCTGATGGTCGACGTCGCTAAACGCGCGGGGCTGCCGTGGGATGCGATCCTCGGCGCGGAAGTCGTGCGCGCGTACAAGCCGTCGCCGCAGGTGTACAGCGATACCGTCGAGATTCTCGGCATCGAGCCGGCCGAGCTGTGCCTGGTCGCGGCGCACAACGGCGATCTCGCGGCCGCACGCCGGCAGGGGCTGTCGACCGCGTTCGTGCTGCGGCCGACCGAACACGGGCCCGGCCAGACGACCGACCTGCGAGCCGCCGATCAGTGGGACTTCGACGTCAAGGACCTGAACGAACTCGCGGACCGGCTGGGCTGCCCGGGTTGAAGGCCTCCGGGTCGGGGCGCGCGAGCGTGGCACTGGCGGCCGCGATGCGGCGCCGGTGGAACGGCGCGTCAAGCAGGACAAACGCGCCGACAGTCGACTGGTAGACTCCGCAAACCTTGTCCCATTGCAGCCGCCTGCCCTCATGTCGTCACCCCTGCGTCTTGTCGAAGGCAAACTGACCGCGATGCGCTTTCTCGAGCGCCCCGACCAGGGCAGTGCCGGAAGCCGTCAGGTGCCGCCCGTCGACCCCGAAGCCCGCAAGAAGTCGCTCGGCTACTGGTTCACGCACACCGTGGTGCCGATCCTCGCGGCACTCACCGGCAACGGGGCCGCGGCCAATGCCCTGGTGTTCCAGCAAGCCGACGAGGATCTCGTCCTGGCCGAGTTGAACGCCGCGGCCGACAAGGTCGAGCATCCGGCGACGTGGTCGTACGCAAACCTGCGCGAAACCAGGACCTTCGCGTCGGCAAACGCGTTCGTGACCGTGGGGAAGAACGGCAAGATCCTGTTCGCGAAGCTACCGGTCGAAATCGAAATCGGCGGCGAGTCGTACCGCGGGTTCCTCGGCGGGCAGTGCTTCGACGTCGGCGACGACGTGGTTGCCGTAGTCGATCGCCGTGGCCGCCTGTTCGCGCTGTCGTCGCCGGACCGGCGCCGCATGGTCATGGATCACACGTGCAGCGACACGGGGCTGGCCGGCCTGACGCACAACCTCTGGCTGGCGTGGAAATGGATGTTCATCGGCATGAACTGCTTTGTCGTCCCGATCATGATCCTGCTGCTCTGGACCGGCGACGACGGCTTTTCCAACCTGGGTGTCGACCTGGCCATGCTGCTGGGCGGGCCGGCCGCGATCGGCGTCATGCTCGCGCTGCTCCTGGGCGTGCGGTTGTCGTGGGCCGACTGGCTGCCGGCGTGGCGCACGTCGGGCATCCTGAAGGCGCTGGGCCGCCCGGATCTGTGCACGGTCGATTTCCTGGCTACGCGCACGGAGGCCGAACGCAACGGCGAAGTGCGCGACACGGATGTCGGGCAAATCTATTACGCGCCCGCACCCAAGCCCAAGCCCTAGCGCACCGTCTCCATCGCACCCGCCCGCCCCTGCGCCGCCATCGCGAGACGCCGCCAGTTGCGGGCCGCATACCGGTGCGCCTGCCGCAACGCGAGCCACAACCCGATCTGCCGAACCGGCCTGAAGAGGCCACGCGCGCTGAACACGGTGCGCCGTTCGACGCGCGTCCTGCCGCCTTCCACCGGCGTCAGCGTGAATTCGTCCTCAAGCAGGCCGCCCCAGTCGCGACACCACACCGTCGACGCCACCATCCGGTAACGCAGCCGGCGATGCTCGTCGAGGACCAGGATGCGCTGATCGATGGTGCCGCGATCGGTCGTGCACTGCCGCGTGTTGCCGACGGCCGGCACGCCTTCGAGCACGCGGCAGCTGACCGGCTTCGGCACGCCGAGGCGGAACAGCAACGGCCGCGTGTCGTCCATCCGGGCATGGAGGAAATGCGGCCAGACATGCTCGGGCCGGCAATCGAACGTCCACTGCGAATGAATTTCCACGACCGTCTCCTGGCGGTTGCCGGTGCGGGCATGATGACACAACCGCCCCGCGCATTCGTCACTTCACGACCGCCCGCCACGCGGTTCGCGCGTAGACGAGCAGCAACGGCAGCAGCGCCAGCGCGAACAGCAGGCCAAGCGCCAGCACCCACACCGGCCACTGTTCGGGATTCCCCCGCACCCAGTACCGGTACGGCACGCTCAGGAACCCGATTTCCATCAGCAGCGCGCCGAGCGGCACGAGCGCGTTCATCACCGCGGCCACGCCGAATCGGGCCGCACCGTCGATGTTCTTCCCCGCACCATACGCCGCGATCAGGTAGACGAAATACCCGATGATCGCGACCATCAGCGCGCCGCCGGCCAGCAGGCCGACACTGCGCACACTGCGTTCATGCAACTGGGTGGCCCCGGCCGGCAACACGACATCGATCTTCTCGCCGATCTCCGGCACGCCGCCGGATCGAATGTTGCCCGGCAGCACGACCCGCTCGCCATCCGGCATCACGGCTTCCAGGATCGACGTGTACTTGATGCACCGATATCGGTCGGTGCGCCCGCTGCTGTCGCGTCGCTCGCAGGTGTCCCACTCGGACTGGTAGGACACGACGGTCGCCTCGTATTTCGGCAACACCGCCAGTGTGTAGAGTTCGTCGCCGATCCAGTACGCGAACGGGAAAAGCAGCGACACCAGGCAAAAGCACACGAGCCACCAGAAGGCGACCGCGCCGCCCGCCCCGCGCTTGCCGCCGGTCTGTCGGCGCACCACGCGCGACGCGAGCCAGTACGCGGCCACGCCGAATACCGCCACACAGACCACGAACACCTTGCCCGCCTGCGTCAACGCCATCTGCATTTCCCCCGATAAGCGGCCGGATCTTCGTCGGCCATTCTTTCAATTCAGATCAACTCGTTCGTCACCGCCGCCCCGCCCGCCATCCCGTCAGGCCGGCTCGCCGACGAATCTCAGCGCCCCCGATTCGCCCGACAGCAGCGCGCGATTCGCGTCCGCCGCCGCGCGCAGGTAATCCCACAGCGCGGTCACGCGCCGCAGCTTGCGCAGATCCTCGCGGCACGTCAGCCAGAAGCACCGCGTGACGACCACGTCGTCCGGCAGCACGGGCACCAGCGCCGGCTGCGTGGCCGCCATGAAGCACGGCAGGATCGCGAGCCCGCCGCCCTGCAGCGCCGCGAAATACTGCGCGATCACACTCGTCGTGCGCAGCCCGGCCGTCGCGCCCGGCACCGCCCGGTCCAGGTACAGCAGTTCGTTGCTGAACGCGAGATCGTCGACGTAGCTGATGAACGCGTGCTCCGCGAGATCGTCGGTACAGGTGATCGGTGGATGGTTCGCGAGATAGTCGCGCGTCGCGTAGAGCCGCAACTGGTAATCGCACAGCTTCGTGACCACGTAAGGCCCGCGCTCGGGCCGCTCGAGCGTGATCGCGAGGTCCGCCTCGCGCTTGGGCAGGTTGACGAAATGCGGCACCGGCAGCAGGTCGACTGTCACGTGCGGATGCTCGGCGCGAAACTGCGCGAGCTGCGGCGCGAGGAAAAAGCACCCGAACCCCTCGGTCGACCCGATCCGCACGTGGCCCGACAGCGCCTCGCCGGTGTTCGCGACCTGGTCGCACGCGGACTGCACGGTTGTCTCCATCGCATCCGCATACGCGACGAGCCGCTGGCCTTCGGCCGTCAGCGTGAAGCCGCCGGAGCGCGACTTGTCGAACAGCAGCGTGCCCATCGCCGCCTCGAGCGCACGGATGCGCCGCGCGACGGTCGTGTAGTCGACGCCCAGCCGCTTCGCGGCGCCGCTCGCCCGCTGCGTGCGCGCGACTTCGAGGAAAAAGCGCAGGTCGTCCCAGTTCAGGTTGCCGGAAACCGGCTCGGTGGCATGTCGCATCGGCGAGGGAAAAAGGGGCTGGAGTCTCCGGGCCGGCCGTCGATATGCATAAATGCACATCCAACCGGTTTCTTTATCGGTACATGATGAATCTGCGCATAACTATACTCGACCGTGACCTGCGGACCACGAGCCGCGGCACCACCACGGAGACACCATGCAGACGCGATCCACCCTCGATGAGCATGCGACAGTCGCGGCACCTGCGCCCGAGCGCACCGCGAAGCATCACCTGCTGGCCGGCTGGGCCAGCATGGCCGGCACCACGATCGAGTGGTACGACTTCTTCCTCTACGGCACGGCGGCCGCGCTCGTGTTCAACCGCATCTTCTTCCCGTCGCTGGACCCCGTCGTCGGCACGCTCGCCGCGTTCGGCACGTTCGCGGTCGGCTTCATCGGGCGGCCGATGGGCGGCATCGTGTTCGGCCACTTCGGCGACCGCATCGGCCGCAAGTCGATGCTGATGATCACGCTGCTGCTGATGGGCGTGCCGAGCATGATCATCGGGCTGATCCCGTCGTACGACAGCATCGGCTACTGGGCCGCCGCGCTGCTGATCGGGATGCGGTTCCTGCAGGGGATGGCGGTGGGCGGCGAATGGGGCGGCGCGGTGCTGATGGCCGTCGAACACGCGCCGAAGGGCCGCAAGGGGCTGTTCGGCAGCCTGCCGCAGACGGGCGTCGGGCTCGGCCTGATCCTGTCGTCGGTCGCGATGGCCGCGGTGGCCGCGCTGCCGGAAGCCGACATGCTGTCGTGGGGCTGGCGCGTGCCGTTCCTCGCGAGCATCGCGCTCGTCGGCCTCGGCTGGTTCATCCGCGCGAAGGTGCCCGAGTCGCCCGACTTCGAGAAGATGCAGCGCCAGGGCAAGGCCGAGAAGTCGCCGGTGACGGCCGCGCTGCGCCGCCATCCGCGCGAGGTGCTGACGATCGTCGGCGCACGCGCCGCCGAGAACACCTGGTTCTACATGGTCGTCACGTTCGCGCTCGCCTACGCGACGCAGCAGCTGCATCTGCCGAAGGCCGAGATGCTGCACGCGATCACGGCCGGCGCCGCGCTGTCGCTCGTCACGATGCCGCTGTGCGGCCATCTCAGCGACCGCATCGGCCAGCGCCGGATGTTCGCGATCGGCCTCGTGCTGATGTGCGCGTTCGCCGCGCCGTTCTTCCTGATGCTCGGCACGCAGCAGACGTCGACCGCGTGGTGGGCGATCGTGCTCGGCCTCGGCGTCGTGTTCCCGATTCTCTATGCGCCGGAATCGCTGCTGTTCGCGCAGCAGTTCCCGGCGGAGATCCGCTACAGCGGCATCTCGCTGTCGGTGCAGCTGGCCGGCGTGATCGGCGGCGGCTTCGCACCGATGATCGCGACGTCGCTGCTGAAGGCCGGCGGCGGCCAGCCGCATTACGTGATCGCCTACCTCGTCGGCTTCGGCGTGTTCGCGCTCGTGTGTACCGCGTTGATGCGGCCGGCGCGCGCGTGAGCACGCCGCCGGCATCCGATCGATTCCAGTTCGTCCTGCCGTCCGCCGTGCGCGCATGCGCGGCGGCGGATACGGGCCGCCTTGTTTGTCATTACCCCGTTTCCCGGAGAGTCCCATGAACGCCGCAGTTCCCCAGACCACCCTCGCCCTGCCCACCGCCAAGCTGCTGATCGACGGCACGTTCGTCGAATCGCAAAGCGCCGAATGGGGCGACATCGTCAACCCCGCGACGCAGGAAGTGATCGGCCGCGTGCCGTATGCGACGCTCGACGAGGTCGACGCCGCGATCGCGTCCGCGCAGCGCGCGTTCCAGACGTGGAAGACGACGCCGATCGGCGCGCGCCTGCGCATCATGCTGAAGTTCCAGGATCTCGTGCGCCGCAATCTCGAACGGATCGCGCACACGCTGACGGCCGAGCAGGGCAAGACGCTGCCCGATGCGCAGGGCGACATCTTCCGCGGCCTCGAAGTCGTCGAGCACGCGTGCTCGATCGGCACGCTGCAGCAAGGCGAGTTCGCGGAGAACGTGGCGGGCGGCGTCGATACCTATACGCTGCGCCAGCCGATCGGCGTGTGCGCGGGCATCACGCCGTTCAACTTCCCCGGGATGATCCCGCTGTGGATGTTCCCGATGGCGATCGTCTGCGGCAACACGTTCGTGCTGAAGCCGTCGGAGCAGGACCCGCTGTCGACGATGCAGCTCGTCGAACTCGCGATCGAGGCCGGCGTGCCGCAGGGCGTGCTGAACGTCGTGCACGGCGGCAAGACGGTGGTCGACCGCCTCTGCACGCACCCGGACATCAAGGCGATCTCGTTCGTCGGCTCGACGCGCGTCGGCACGCACGTGTACAACCTCGGCAGCCAGCACGGCAAGCGCGTGCAGTCGATGATGGGCGCGAAGAACCACGCGGTCGTATTGCCCGACGCGCACCGCGAGCAGACGATCAACGCGCTCGTCGGCGCGGGCTTCGGCGCGGCCGGCCAGCGCTGCATGGCGACGTCGGTCGTCGTGCTGGTCGGCTCGGCGCGCGACTGGCTGCCCGAGCTCGTCGAGAAAGCGAAGGCGCTGAAGGTCAACGCGGGCCACGAACCGGGTACCGATGTCGGGCCGGTCGTGTCGAAGGCCGCGCATGCGCGCATCACCGCGCTGATCGACGAGGGCGTGAAGGCCGGCGCGAAGCTCGAACTCGACGGCCGCAACGTGAAGGTGCCAGGTTACGAGCAGGGCAACTTCGTCGGCCCGACGATCTTCTCGGGTGTGACGACCGACATGTCGATCTATACGGAAGAAATCTTCGGGCCGGTGGTGGTCGTGCTCGAAGCCGACACGCTCGACGACGCGATCGCGCTCGTCAACCGCAACCCGATGGGCAACGGCGTGGGGCTGTTCACGCAGAGCGGCGCGGCGGCACGCAAGTTCCAGAGCGAGATCGACATCGGCCAGGTCGGCATCAACATCCCGATTCCGGTGCCGGTGCCCTACTTCAGCTTCACGGGTTCGCGCGGCTCGAAGCTCGGCGACCTCGGCCCGTACGGCAAGCAGGTCGTGCAGTTCTACACGCAGACGAAGACGGTCACCGCGCGCTGGTTCGACGACGACGCGACGGCCGGCGGCGTGAACACGACGATCGCGCTGCGTTGAGTGAGGGCCTGCACATGGAAATTGCATTCATCGGACTCGGCAACATGGGCGGCCCCATGGCCGCCAACCTGCTGAAAGCCGGCCACGCGCTGACGGTGTTCGACCTCGACGCGCACGCGGTCGACGTCGCGGTGCGCGCCGGCGCAAGCGCCGCCGGCTCGCCGCGCGAAGCAGCCGCGCGCGGCGCGGTCGTGATCACGATGCTGCCGGCCGCGCAACACGTGCGCGCGGTCTATCTCGGCGACGACGGCGTACTGGCCGGCGCGCGCCCCGGCGCAACGCTGATCGACTGCAGCACGATCGATCCCGGCACCGTGCGCGCAGTGGCCGACGCCGCCGCGCAGCGCGGCTTCCCGCTCGCCGACGCCCCCGTGTCGGGCGGCACCGGCGGCGCGCAGGCCGGCACGCTGACTTTCATGGTCGGCGCGGACGCCGCGCTGTTCGAGCGCATCCGCCCCGTGCTGCTCGACATGGGCAAGAACGTCGTGCATTGCGGCGGCACGGGCACCGGGCAGATCGCGAAGATCTGCAACAACCTGCTGCTCGGAATCTCGATGATGGGCGTCTCGGAAGCGATGGCGCTCGGCGCCGCGCTCGGCATCGATCCGTCCGTGCTGGCCGGCATCATCAATACGTCGACCGGCCGCTGCTGGAGCTCGGACACGTACAACCCGTATCCGGGCGTGAGCGACACCGCGCCGGCCGCGCGCGGCTACGCGGGCGGATTCGCGGCGAACCTGATGCTGAAGGATCTCGGGCTCGCGACCGAAGCGGCACGGAGCGCGCACCAGCCGGTGTGGATGGGCGCACTCGCGCAGCAGCTCTATCAGTCGATGAGCCAGCAGGGGCTCGGCACGCTCGACTTCTCCGCGTGCGTCAAGCTGTACGAGGCGCAGCCGGCGTAACCGCCGCAGCCGACGCCGGACGTGCGCCGACCCGCGATGTGCCTGTACGGCCTCGCGGGTCGGTTTGCATCGGGGAAAAGGAAGGAAAACGCAGACGGCGGCGTACGCCGCCGCCGGTCGCTCAACCGCGCGGATTCGACGCCGTCTCGAAGGTCGGATGGCACTCGAACGCGAGTTCGGAGCGCGCGCCGACACGGCTGCCGCTGGTCAGCGCCTCCTGCTTCAGGCTGGCGCGCATGCCGCGCTGCGTGCAGTAGTTGGTGGCTTCATCGACGGCCTTCGTATGGGCGTCGGCCCACGTCGTCGATACGCCGACCGTGCGCGTCGTCACGGTAAATACGTTCGGGTTCGACGTCGCGGTCACGTCGGAAGCGGTCGAACACGCGGCGAACAAGCATGCAACAGCCGCGACGGTCAACCATCGCAGGGTTCGAAAGGAAACTGGAGTGGGCATGGGGGGCAAGCGCACGTACTTCGACGTGCATTGAGCAACATAGGCGACAGTATGCCTGCCCGATCGCCGGAGATCATGCCCCTTTCGGTGAACACATTGTTTCGAATGGTTAAACGATGACGGGTGCAGGCAAGATTTACAGCCCTCGCCGGCGTCCGGCTTCGGCCGGCAGGTAGTTTCGCCCTGCCCGCGCGCCGTTGCGGGCGCGCTGGGCGGCGCAACGGCCGGGGCGAGCCCGCCGACCGGGTCGGTACCGACGCGTCCCCGCGCCCGGCCCCTGCGACACCGCCCTTTTTACAACCCGCACGTGCCCCCTCAATCACGCCTGACCGGCCCCGCCCGCACCCGGCCGTCCGGCGCTCCGTCGCCAGACAGGCACGTCGCTTGCGCCATCCACACGCCCGCCGATCCGGCGGACAGCATCCTTCCCGCAACCGGCGTTGCTCACCACGCGACCTTCGCGTGGCGATCCCGCATCGCAAACAGGTTCCCCCTGAACGAGAGGACAACATGAAATCAATACGAACGATAGCGGCCCTGTGCTCCATCATTTCCGTGCTCGCGGCATGTGGCGGCGACGGCAACGACGTCGGCACCGAGCTCGGCATCTCGAAGCCGCAGGCGCGCTTCATCAACGCGGTGCCGGCCGGCCCGAACCTCGACTACTACCTGAACGCCAAGGTCGATCAGTCGGGTGTCGCGTACAAGGGCGTGACGCGCTATCACGACGTCGACTCGGGCACGCAGACCGCGAGCTACGACATCTCGGGCACGACCTCGACCATCGCGTCGCAATCGTTCAGCGCGGCGAACGGCCATCACTACACGACGATCGCGCTGCCGAGCACGACGTCGCTGATCTCCGTGATCGACGATCCGTACGACAAGGGCCTGCTGTCGGACAAGGCGCGCGTGCGCACCTTCAATGCGTCGCCGAACGCGCAGAACATCGACATGTACGTCGTCCCGCCCGGCACCGACATCACGACGCAAAGCCCGACGCTCGCGGGCGCGGCCTACCAGAACGCGGTGCCGGCCACGACGCAGGATTCGATCTACCTGAACGGCGGCAGCTACCAGGTGATCGTCACGACGGCCGGCAGCAAGACGCCGATCCTCAAGACCGCGCCGGTCACCATCAACAACAACGCCGACTGGCTGCTGCTGACGATTCCGTCGGGCGGGGTCGGCGACGTGACGCCGAACGATATCCACGTGCTGGTTGCGCAAGGCAACGACGCCGATTCGTCCGCGCAGGAACTCGGGCCGCAGTAACGGCCGAACACGGCGGCGGCGATCGTGGCGGCCGGTGCGAGTGCACCGGCCGCCACGCGCCGGGTACCGGTATCCGGCGGTACCCGCGGCAGTGTCAGCGGCGGTATCAGTCGATCCGCTCGAGGCAGATCACGTGCTCCGCGCGCGTACCGTCGCCGTGCTCGACGTCGACATCGCCGACATGCCGCACGCGCCAGCCCGGCCGCGTCGCGATCTGCGGCATGTTGCCGCCCGGCCGGCTCTCGATCCCGCCGAGCCCCTCGTCGGGCGTATCGACCGCGTCGTCGAGCGACGCGTTCGAGTAGATCACGTTGTCCTGCAGTTCCGACGCGCCGGTGCGCGCCTCCATGCCCTTGCCGTCGACGTCGACCGTGTTGTCGGTCATCGCCATGTTCGCGTTGTCGAGCGTGACGATCCGGCCGGCCGCGCGACGCACGGGATCGCCGCTGTCGACTGCATGCGCGCCGACGTCGATCGGCGGCAGGCCGGTCGGCGTTTTCGCCGCGACCGCCTCCGGCGTCAGCGGCCGCTTCCCCGCCTCGGCGACCTCGGCGGCCTGGGTCGCCGCGTCGGGCATGTCGCCGGCTGCCGGGGTCTTCACCGGACTCTTCGCGATCTGTTCCCGCTGCTTTTGCGGGGTTGGATTCGATTCCGCGTTCTGCATCGCACCTCCTGTTCCGGACGGCGTGCGCCGGCGTGATGCCGGCGCCGGTCCGGGAATCGCTACAACGGTCCTTGCAAATCTTTCACGCGCAGGTACGGCACGCACGCGCGGCCTGCGATGCCCGTGCCGCACGGCAGCGCACGGGTGACGAACCGGCGCAAGCCGAGTACGCCCCGTGCGCCGCCCGGCCGGTGCCGGTCAGCCGCCGCTTGCGCCCGCCGGCGTGGAAGCCGCGCCCGGCATGCTTGCCGCGCCGCCCGTGGTGCCGCTGTCGGCCGCACCGCTGCCCGGCGTGCCCGACGGCGCGGTGGACGGCGCCGGCGACATGCCGCCGGTGGCGCTGGTGTCCGAACTCGCACCGGTACCGGTGTCGCTCTTTTTCTGGCAACCCGCACCCGCCGCCAGGCCGGCGATCAGGATGCCGGCGAAGACGGCTCGCGATACGTGACGAAGGGAATATCGCTGCATGACACCTCCGCTGATGTCGGTGGATGGAACCCTTCGGCGCGCAATCCCCGTGCCTCGCCATCGATCCCTCGCATTCATTTTTCAAATGGCGCCCAGCCGAATATTTAATTTCCCATCACCGTGCCGGCCACCCATACTCGCGAACAAATCCGAGACATAACGTCCACGGCGGCCGGGCCGTCGCAGCGTCTACGCGCTGCCGGTTTCGCGCCCCGCACATGGAAGGAGACAACGGCGTGCAACTGGAAGCCACCCACCGCCCGGGCATCGTGCCCGGCGCGGTCGACGCATCGCATCGAACCGATTCGGCCGCGCGCGACCCCGCGCTGAGCCCGCGGCTGCACAACCCCGACCTCGCGCCCACCAAGGCGGAGGGGCGGACGTGGGGCCGCTACAGCATCTTTGCGCTGTGGACCAACGACGTGCACAACATCGCGAACTACTCGTTCGCGATCGGGCTGTTCGCGCTCGGCCTGTCGGGCTGGCAGATGCTCGCGTCGCTCGCGATCGGCGCGGTGCTCGTCTACTGCTTCATGAACCTCACCGGCTACATGGGCCAGAAGACCGGCGTGCCGTTCCCGGTGATCAGCCGGATGAGCTTCGGCATCTACGGCGCGCTGCTGCCCGCGATGATCCGCGCGGTGATCGCGATCGCATGGTTCGGCATCCAGACCTATCTCGCGTCCGTGGTGCTGCGCGTGCTGCTCACCGCGATCTGGCCGGGCCTCGCCGCGTTCGATCAGGACGCGATCTTCGGGCTGTCGACGCTCGGCTGGGTCACGTTCGTCGCGATCTGGCTCGTGCAGATCGGCATCCTCACGTACGGGATGGAAATGGTCCGCAAGTACGAGGGGCTCGCCGGCCCGGTGATCCTCGTCACGACGCTGTCGCTCGCCGCGTGGATGTTCAGCCGCACGGGCGGCCATCTCGCGATGTCGATCGGCAAGCCGCTGACCGGCCTGAAGATGTGGACGGAGATCTTCGCGGGCGGCTCGCTGTGGCTCGCGATCTACGGCACGCTGGTGCTCAACTTCTGCGATTTCGCGCGCTCGTCGCCGAGCGCGAAGACGGTGCGGGTCGGCAATTTCTGGGGCCTGCCGGTCAACATCCTCGTGTTCGCGACGATCAGCTTCGTGCTCGCCGGCGCGCAGTTCAAGCTGAACGGCCACATCATCCACAGCCCGACGGAAATCATCGCGACGGTGCCGAACAAGCTGTTCCTCGTGCTCGGCTGCCTCGCGTTCCTGATCGTCACGGTCGCGGTGAACATCATGGCGAACTTCGTCGCGCCGGCCTTCGTTCTGACGAGCCTTGCGCCGCATCGCCTGTCGTTCCGCCGCGCGGGCCTGATCAGCGCGACGGTCGCCGTGCTGATCCTGCCGTGGAACCTGTACAACAGCCCGATCGTGATCGTCTACTTCCTGTCCGGCCTCGGCGCGCTGCTCGGCCCGCTGTACGGGATCATCACGGTCGACTACTGGCTCGTGCGCAAGCAGCGCGTGAACGTGCCCGACCTCTATACCGAAGCGCCGACGGGCGCCTACTTCTACACGCGCGGCGTGAACCGCAAGGCCCTTGCGGCGCTTCTGCCGTCCGCGCTGATCTCGATCACGCTCGCCGTCGTGCCGGCCTTCAGCGCGATGACGCCGTTCTCGTGGCTGCTCGGTGCGGCCATCGCGGGCAGCGTGTACTGGCTGCTGGCCGATCGCAAACGGCAATACGAGGAGCGCTCGGGCGAACCCATCGCGGTCGCCTGCGCGCAACACTGAACACACGCATACGGAGTCGGCAATGAGGATCCTGGTAGTCAACGTCAACACGACCGAGTCGATCACCGACGCGATCGCCGCGCAGGCGCAGGCCGCCGCGTCGCCGGGCACGGAGATCGTCGGGCTGACGCCGCGCTTCGGCGCGGAGTCGGTCGAAGGCAACTTCGAGAGCTACCTCGCGGCGATCGCCGTGATGGATCGCGTGCTGAGCTACGACGAGCCGTACGACGCGGTGATCCAGGCCGGCTACGGCGAACACGGCCGCGAAGGCCTGCAGGAACTGCTGACGGTGCCCGTCGTCGACATCACCGAAGCGGCCGCGAGCGTCGCGATGCTGCTCGGCCATCGTTACTCGGTCGTCACGACGCTCGACCGCACGGTGCCGCTGATCGAGGATCGCCTGAAGCTCGCCGGACTCGACGCACGCTGCGCGTCGGTGCGCGCAAGCGGCCTCGCGGTACTCGAACTCGAGGAGAACCCGGCGCGCGCGATCGAGTCGATCGTCGGCCAGGCGCAGCGCGCGGTGAAGGACGATCACGCGGAAGTGATCTGCCTCGGCTGCGGCGGGATGGCCGGCCTCGACCGGCAGATCGAGGAATGCACGGGCGTGCCGGTCGTCGACGGCGTATCGGCCGCGGTCGCGCTCGCCGAGTCGCTGGTGCGCCTGAAGCTGAAGACGTCGAAGGTTCGCACGTACGCACCGCCGCGCCCGAAGCGGATCGTCGGCTGGCCGGGCACCTTCGCGAAATGACGCGCCGCCGGCCGGCTGCTGTGTCGCGCTCGGGCATCGTGCCGCCGGGAGGCGTATCGGCATGCGGGACACGCTAGAACCGGACGCACTGCCCCGCCGCGCATCCGACGCCGCGGGCGCGCTCGACGTGCTCGATGCGCGGCTGATGCGCATCCTGCTCGTGCTGCTCACCGAGCGCACCGTGTCGCGCGCGGCCGTGCGGCTGAACATGTCGCAGCCGGCGACGAGCGCCGCGCTCAAGCGCCTGCGCACGCTGCTCGGCGATCCGTTGCTGGTGCGCAGCCGCTACGGGATGGTGCCGACCGAGTTCGGCGCGCGGCTGATCGAACCGCTGCGCAACGCGCTGCGCGTGATCGACTTCATCCGCATCCAGCAGCCGACGTTCGACGCGCGCACGTCGGTGCGCACCTACCGGATCGGCTGCCCCGACTACCTGAACGTGCTGTTCGTGCCGAAGCTCGTCGCGCTGTTCCGCGAACGCGCGCCGAACGCGCAGCTCGTGTTCCATCCGCTCGGCGACGGCTTCGACGACGAGCGCGCGCTGGCCGACGGCGAACTAGACGTCGTGATCGACAATCGCCCGGCGCGCTCGTCGCGGTTCCGACAGGACGACCTGTTCGACGATCGCGTCGTATGCCTGATGCGCGCGACGCATCCGCTCGCGCGGCACGGCGCGATGACGGCCGCCGATTTTGCCGACGCGCCGCAGCTGTGCCCGACGCCGTCGTGGCTCGAGGCGTCCGGCGCGATCGACCGGCAGCTCGAACGCGTGGGCCTGCAGCGGCGGATCGTCGTCACGCTGCCGCACTTCGAACTTGCCGCGCATGCGCTCGTGCGCACCGACATGCTTCTGACCACCACGTACCGGCTCGCGCGGCATTATGCGAAGCTGCTGCCGCTCGCCGCCGTCGCGCTGCCGGTGGAGCCGCCGGACATCGTGTACCGGATGACGTGGAACGAATCGGGCGCGTGCGTGGACGGCGTGCGCTGGCTGCGCGGGCTGATCGCGGAAGCGACACGGGCATGGCTCGACGCCGAGGCGATGCTGCCGGCGGTTGCCGCGGTTCCCGCGGGCGCTGTTGCGGACGCAGGGAACCGCGTGCCGGCCGCGGCCGATATGTCCGATATGTCCGATATGTCCGATATGTCCGATATGTCCGATATGTCCGATACATCCGATACAGCCGATACACCCGCTACGGTCGATACACTCGCTACGGCCGATGCACCCGCTACGGCCGCTGCGCCCGACCCGGTTCGACGCACGCGCCGCAGGCAGGCGACGCATTGCCGTGCATCGCACCCGCCGCGCGTCGCCCATGCGGCACGCATCCACCGTCACGCGACGAAGTCGCATTGACCGACGCCACCGACAGGCGCGACAACGCGCCGCTCCTTACGTCACACACCTTCACGCACCATCGCGCATCGGTTGCGCAAGCAACTTCCACGCAACGACGGCCACGACGAGCGCGAGCACGCCGCTTACCGTCAGCGCGTCGGCAAACCCGCTCGCGAACGCGACGGGCGCCGCCTTCGCGAGCGCACCGGCGGCCGACGGCGGCACACGCTCGAGCGCCCGCGCCAGGTCGCCGGCCAGCAGGCTCGACATGAACGGCGCATCGGCGAACGCGCGCAGGCCGGGCGCGGCGGACAGCAGCCGGTCGAGCCGCGCCTGCGTGCTCGCCGCCAGCACCGCGCCGAGCACGCCGACGGCCGTCACGATCGCCGAGAAGCGCGTCGTCGTGCTGATGCCCGACGCCATGCCGGTGCGATTCGACGGCACGCACGCCATGATCGCCTTCTGCGTGTCGCCGTTCATGATGCCCGCGCCGCAGCCCGTCACGAACATGCCGATCGCGACGAGCCGGTAGTCGCCGCCAGCCGTCAGCGCCGCGGTCGCGAGGTTGCCCGCGCCGATCAACGCGAGCCCGCCCGCCAGCACGCCGCCGGACGACACGCGCGCGGCCAGCGCCGCGCCGAGCGACGGCCCGGCGATCATCGCGAACGCGAACGGCAGCATCCCGAGCCCCGCATCGATCGCCGACATCCCGAACGCGTTCTGCAGGTACAGCGGCAGGAACGTCATCATCACCTGCGCGCACGCCGCATAACCGAACATCGCGAGCACGGCGCCGACGAAGCGCGGCTGGCGAAACAGCGCGAGATCGATCATCGGCCGCGCCTGCCAGCGCTCCGCGCCGACGAACGCCGCGAACAGCGCGGCGGCGAGCGCGAGCCGGCCGAGCGTCGCGGCCGACAGCCAGCCGTGCGACGGTGCGCCGATCAGGGCCGCGATCGCGCACGCGAGCGCCGCGCCGAACAACAGGCTGCCGGCCGCATCCACGCGCTTCGCGTGCGGATCGCGCGACTCGTCGATCGCAACGCGCGCGCCTGCCGCGAGCAGCATGCAGACGGGCAGGTTCAGCAGGAACACCCAGCGCCACCCGATCCATTGCGTGATCGCGCCGCCGACGAGCGGCGCGACGGCCGTCGCGATCCCCATGCACATGCCCCAGATCGCCCACGCACGCGCCCGCTCGCGCCCGTCCGGAAAACGGTTCGCGATCACGGCGAGCGCGGCCGTCAGCAACAGCGCGGCGCCGCCGCCCTTCACCGCACGCGCGGCGATCAGCCAGCCCGCCGACGGCGCGACACCGCAGCCGAGCGACGCGAGAAAGAACAGCGCGAGCCCCGCGCCGAGCATCCGCTTGCGCCCGAAGCGGTCGGCGAGCCCGCCGGCCGGCAGCAAGCAGGCGGCGAACGCGGTCATGTACGCGCTCACGACCCATTCGATATCGGCAAAGCTCGCGTGGAAACTGCGCGCAATGCTCGGCAGCGACACGGCGACGACGTTCGTGTCGAGCACGATCAGCGAGCAGGTCGCGGACGCGACGGCGAGCGTCGCGGCGGCGGGCATGCGGCCACCCGTGCGCGGGGCGGCAGCCGCGCCCGCGCGCGACGCCGGTGAAGACTGGGACATCGGACACTCCGGAACAGGTTGAACGAACCGTATGCTAGGCTTGCCCGGTATTGCCCGTCATTGATACTCAGACGCTTTTTTATTGACGAAAACTGCAATCATGGATCGGCTCGAATTCCGTCACGTGCGCGCGTTCCTGAGCGTCGCGCAGCACCTGCACTTCGTCCGCGCGGCCGAGGCGCTCGACATGGCGCCGCCCGCGCTCACGCGGCAGATCCAGGAGGCCGAACGCGTGCTCGGCGCGCGCCTCTTTCACCGGTCGCGCCGCGCGGTCACGCTGAGCGCGGCCGGCGAGGCCTATCTCGCCGAAGCGCGCGCCGCGGTCGAACACCTGCAGCGCGGCCGCGAACTCGCGGCGCTGGCCGAGCGCGGCGAGCTCGGCCGGATCGAGATCGGCTACGTGTCGTCGGCCGTCTATTCAGGCACGCTGCAGCGCACGGTCGGCGCGTTCCGCGACGCGCACCCGCGCATCGAACTGAACCTGCGCGAAGTACCGATGGACGACGTCGCGAACCAGCTCGACACCGGCCGCCTCGACCTCGCGTACGTCCGCCCGCCGCTGCCGCTGCCCGGCGGCCTGCGGATCGTCACGCTGCAGCGCGACGTGTTCGTCGCGGCCGTGCCGGCCGGGTCGCGCTACGCGTCGATGGCCGCCATTCGCGCGGCCGACCTCGCCGACGCGCGCTTCGCGGTGCCCGAACAGGAGCGCGGCACGCTCGAAGTCGCGCGCCGCGGCCGCTTCGCGCCGCTGGTCGCCGCCCGCCCGGGCGGCTTGCTCGCGGTGCTCGCATGCGTGTCCGTGAACGGCTGGGTCGCGGTGATTCCCGATGCGCTCGCCGGCTGCGTGTCGCTGCCGGGTGTCGTGTACCGGCCGATCGCCGGCAAGCCGATCACGTCGGAACTCGCGCTCGCGCACCGGCGCTTCGAAAAGGCGCCGGCAGTGCGCGCGTTCCTGCGAACGGTTCCGTCGGCCGCGCAAGACGCTGAATGAAACGCCCGCGTGCGGCGATGGCGGCGGTGGCGACGGTGGCGGCGATAGCGGCGATAGCGGCGATATCAGCGATAGCGGCGGTGGCGGCCGGGCCGGCCGCCGCGGCACGAATATGCATTGCACGATTCGATGTTTGTCGGCTGGAAACCGATTCCGTAACCTGCCCGGCAACCGCGCCACCTGCGCGCGGGTAACCGAGGACACTCCGCCGATGAATCCAACCTCCGCCCCGGCACGCCGCCGCGTGCTGCAGCGTCTTGTCGCCCTCGCCGCCGCGCCGCTCGCCGGCGGCGTCGCACTGCCCGCCCATGCGGCGGGTGCCGACCCGTCGGGCGTCACGCTCGTGCTCGGCGACCAGGCCGGCGGCCTGCGCGCGCTCGCCGAAGCCGCGCGCGTGCTCGACGGCACGCCTTACCGGTTCCGCTGGGCCAACTTCCAGGGTGCCGCGCCGCTGTTCGAGGCGCAGCGCGCGGGGGCGATCGATCTCGCGCCGGCCGGCGACCTGCCCGTGCTGACGGCCGCGCTCGGCGATCCGTCATTGCGGATCGTCGCGACGCGCGTCGGCTCGGCGACATCGCTCGGCATCGTCGTGCAGCCCGATTCGCCGGTCCGCACCGTCGCCGACCTGAAAGGACAGACCGTCGTCGTGTCGTCCGCGCGCGGCAGCATTTCGCAGTACCAGCTGTACGGCGCGCTGCGCGAACACGGCCTCGCGCCGCGTGACGTCGACGTGCGCTTCGTGCTGCCTGTCGACGCGTTCGCCGCGTTCGAGGCGAAGCGGATCGGCATCTGGGCGACGTTCGACCCGTACTACGGGCATGCGGTACGACGCGGCGCGCGCGTCGTCCGTGACGGCAGCGGCATCAATTCCGGGCTGGCGTTCCTCACGTCGCCGGTCGAAACGCTCGACGATCGCGCAAAGCGCGCGGCGCTCGCGGACGTGCTGGCGCGGCTCGCCCGCGCGGGCCAGTGGGCGCTCGCGCATCCCGCCGACTACGCGACCGTCTATGCGTCGCTCACGCGCCTGCCGCCCGACGCAGCCACCGACATCGCGCGCCGGGCCGCGCTCGCACAGCGCAGCCTCAGCGGTGCCGACATCGACGTGCTGCAGCGTGTCGCCGACCGCGCGGCGGCCGACGCGATCCTGCCGCGGCGCGTCGACGTCGCCTCGATCGCGATCCGCAACGTGTCCGCCTGAACGATGACGCGCGTGGCGGCGTTCAGCGTTCAGCGCGGCCGCGGCATGTCGAGATCCGGCGCGTCGTCGCCGACCGTGGAGGCGACGAGCGTGCGCATCGCGGCGAACCGCAGCGTCGGCCCCGACTGGTTGAACGTGCAGCGCTCGCCCGCGGCCGGCACGGCCTGGTGCAGCACGGCCCGCCATGCGCCACGGCCGCCCTCGCGCTCGAAAGCGGCAAACGGCAGCCGCTCGACGATCGGGCCGCCGTCCGTCCACGATGTCGACGGCACGAACGAAGCCAGCGCCGCGCCCGCCGCGCGAATCGACGTACACCCGGACGCATCGGCGCGCGGGGCATCATGCCCCTGCGCGACCGCGACCCAGTAGTCCAGCGGCGCGCCTGTCAGACCCCGGACTTGCATGCCCGTCTCCGTCACCGTCGTTACCGACTCGACATGCCAACCGTTGCATCTGCGGCGATTGCGGTTCCCGACGGCACCGAAGCGCGCTGCCATATCGCTGAAATCCCTCCCCCGAGCAAACCCGCGCACGTTGTCACGACCGCGTCACTCGTGCGTACAATGATCCGACCGCTTGCCGCCGCCGTTCACGGCAAACGAATCAGGACATTACAAACAGAAAACACACAAAACTGCGCCGATCCGGAGCTGTTTCCGGGAGTTCGGCGACATCAGGACCAGACAATGCGGCGCAGACCGGATCTCACGGGGGGACATATGTCCAGGCACACCCGAAAGCCGTTGGTATCGCTCGTCGTACCCTTCCACGACGAGGCGGAAGCGATCGAGGCATTCTTCGCGACCGCCCTTCCCATCCTCGAATCGATCGACACCACGCGCTTCGAAATCGTTTGCGTGAACGACGGCAGCCGCGACGACACGCTCGACAGGCTGATCGACGTCGCGGCCGGCGACCCGCGCGTGCGCATCGTCGATCTCACCCGGCGCTTCGGCAAGGAGGCCGCGCTCACCGCCGGCATCGACGAAGCCGCCGGCACCGCCGTGATCCTGATCGACGCCGACCTGCAGGATCCACCCGCCCTGATCCCCGCGATGGTCGAACGCTGGCTCGCCGGTGCCGAGGTCGTCGCCGCGAAGCGCACCGACCGCATGTGCGATCCGCTGATGCAGCGCGTGGCCGCCGCGCTCTACTACCGCGTGCACAACCGCCTCTCCGAAGTCGAGATGCCCGAGAATGTCGGCGATTTCCGGCTGATGGACCGCCAGGTCGTCGACGCGCTGCGCGCGCTGCCCGAGCGGCGGCGTTTCATGAAAGGCCTGTTCGCGTGGGTCGGCTATCGCACCGAGATCATCGAATACACGCGTGCGCCACGCAGCGGCGGCCGCTCGAAATTCTCCGGATGGCGGCGCTGGAACTTCGCGCTCGAAGGCATCACGAGCTTCAGCACCGTGCCGCTGCGCGTCTGGACCTACATCGGCCTCGCGTTCGCCGCCCTCTCGTTCATCTACGGCGCCTTCATCGTCATGCGCACGCTGCTGTTCGGCAACCCCGTGCACGGCTACGCGTCGCTCATCTCCGTGATGCTGTTCGTCGGCGGCATCCAGCTGATCGGCATCGGCGTGATCGGCGAATACCTCGGGCGCATCTATCACGAGTCGAAGCAGCGCCCTGTCTATCTCGTGCGGCGCCGTTATCGCGCCGCCGCCCTGGTGGGCCAACATCCGGCGCGGCACGTCGCGCAGCCGGACGCGTCGAAGCTGCTGCCGTTTCCGGTTCGGCGCGTCGCCCCTGCCCGACGACGGCAGACGGCCGCCGCGACCGCGGCAGCAGCACGCAACCTGTCGGTCAAGTAGCGCAGCATGGATATTTCCAGCTCATCGATACAAGCTGACGAACGCCCTGTCCGCGTCTGGCTGACGCCCGGACGCATCGCGCTTTACAGCGCGGTCATGCTCACGATCGGCGTGCTGTTCGTGTCGATCATGGTCCGGGTTGGCTTCCACTCGACCGACCCGGGCTTGTTCCGCCCCGGCTCGGGGTTCACGGTGTTCTGGTCCGCGTCCCATCTGATGCGCCATGGCTCGCCGTGGCAGGTCTACGATGTCCCCGCGTTTTCGCGGGCGCTCGCCGACCTGTTCCCGATCACGGCCGGCCATGCGTTCCTGCCATGGCTGTACCCGCCTTCGTATCTGCTCGTGGTGGCGCCGTTCTCGCTGCTGCCCTATGCGATCGGCTATCCGCTGTTCATCGCGCTCGGCATCGTGCTGCTCGGCGTGTCGACCTGGCGCGTGTCGGGGCTCGCGGCGACGCCCGGCGCGAAACGTATCGGCTGGCTCGCGCTGCTCGCATCTCCGGGCGTGCTCGTCACCGCGACGTACGGACAGAACGCGATGCTGACTGCGACGTGCGCCGCGCTCGCCGTGCATTTCGTCGATCGACGGCCGGTGCTGGCCGGCTTCTTTATGGGACTCCTGTCGGCCAAGCCGCAACTCGCGTTGCTGTTCCCGTTCGTGCTGATCGCGGCGCGTGCGTGGCGCGCATTCGCGTGGGCCGCGGCCTTCGCGACCGCCTTCACCGCGCTGGGCATCGCGACAGGCGGCATCGAATCGCTCCATCTCTTCATGCAGAACGCGGGCGCGCTGCGTTCGCTGATCATCGAGCATGGCGTTCCGTTCTGGTTTGCGTCGCCGACGCCGTTCGCGGCGTTTCGTCTCGCCGGCTTGTCGCCGGCGCTCGCCTATGTTGGGCAGGCCGGCATCGCCGCGGTTGCGATCGCGGCCGCGTGCTTCGTCTGGCATCGCCACCAGGATGCGCGGCTGCGCGTCGCGACACTGTTCATCGCGACGCTCGCCGTGAATCCCTATGTCTGGCACTACGAACTGTCCTGGCTGTGCGTCCCGATCGCGTGCATGATCGCCATCGGCTCGCAGGACGGCTGGCTGCGCGGCGAGCAAGGTTTCGTGGCCATCCTGTGGGCGCTGCCGCTTTACGAGTTTCTGAATCCGTGGATGCATCTGCCGCAGATCGGGCCGCTCGTGACGTCGATCGCGCTGCTCATGCTGCTGCGGCGCGGACGGTTTGCCAGTCGCGGTACGCGCGCCGCGCACGTTCGCGCCCCGTGAGCCGATAGCCGCGCACCACGCCGGCACCCTGCCCATGCCGACTGCTGCGCCTGGCAATCACGCCCCGGGTCGCGCTCGGGCAGCGTCGACATCGGTATCCGGCAAATCAGGCTGCCACCCGCCCCACCACACCCGCATCGATTCGTGCTACGAATCCCCGATTCCTGCCTACAATGATCAGAACGCCTGTCGTCCGGCCTGCAGCGGACGACGACCTGATCCATACGGCGCAGCACGAGCCGGATCTCTCGGGGGACGTATGTCCGCGCACGCCAGAAGGCCGCTGGTATCGCTCGTCGTACCGTTCCACGACGAGGCGGAAACAATCGACGCATTCTTTGCGGCAACGCTGCCCATCCTCGAATCGGTCGATACGATCCGTTTCGAGATCGTCTGCATCAACGACGGCAGTCGCGACGACACGCTGGACAGGCTGATCGACGTCGCAGCCGGCGACCCGCGCGTGCGCATCGTCGATCTCACCCGGCGCTTCGGCAAGGAAGCCGCGCTCACCGCCGGCATCGACGAAGCCGCCGGCACCGCCGTGATCCTGATCGATGCCGACCTGCAGGACCCGCCCGCTCTGATCCCCGCGATGGTCGAACGCTGGCTCGCCGGCGCCGAGGTCGTCGCCGCGAAGCGCACCGACCGCATGTGCGATCCGCTGATGCAGCGCGTGGCCGCCGCGCTCTACTACCGCGTGCACAACCGCCTCTCCGAAGTCGAGATGCCCGAGAATGTCGGCGATTTCCGGCTGATGGACCGCCAGGTCGTCGACGCGCTGCGCGCGCTGCCCGAGCGGCGGCGTTTCATGAAGGGCCTGTTCGCGTGGGTCGGCTATCGCACCGAGATCATCGAATACACGCGTGCGCCACGCAGCGGCGGCCGCTCGAAATTCTCCGGATGGCGGCGCTGGAACTTCGCGCTCGAAGGCATCACGAGCTTCAGCACCGTGCCGCTGCGTGTCTGGACCTACATCGGCCTCGCGTTCGCCGCCCTCTCGTTCATCTACGGCGCCTTCATCGTCATGCGCACGCTGCTGTTCGGCAACCCCGTGCACGGCTACGCGTCGCTCATCTCCGTGATGCTGTTCGTCGGCGGCATCCAGCTGATCGGCATCGGCGTGATCGGCGAATACCTCGGCCGCATCTATCACGAGTCGAAGCAGCGCCCCGTCTATCTCGTGCGGCGCCGTTATCGCGCGCAGCGGGACACCGCCGCGCATCCTGCGTCGAAACTGCTGCAGTTCCCGCTCAAGCGCACGCACGCGGCCCGCCGCCGGACGCCGCTCCCCGCGACTGCCGCCGGCCACGGTGCGCGGAAAATCTCCATCAAGTAGTCGCTACACGCCGCATGGATATCCCCCGGGACACGACGCGATCGGCGGACCATCCCGTCCGCGCATGGCTGACTCCGCGGCGCGTCGTCGCGTACAGCGCGGTCGCGCTCGCGTGCTACGCGCTGTTCGTCGCGATCTGGGTATCCGTCGTCCGTCATGCGCCGGCCACCGCCTTGTCGCGCCCGGGCCCCGACTACGCGGTGTTCTGGACGGCGTCGTACGTGATGCTGCACGGCTCGCCATGGCAAGCGTACGATGTGCCGACCTTCACGCGGCTGGCCGCCGACCTGTTCCCGCAGTTCCGCCGCGAAGACCTCGTCGCGTGGCTGTACCCGCCCACCAACCTGCTGCTCGTGACGCCGCTCGCGCTGCTGCCCTTTGCGATCGGCTATCCGCTGTTCGTCGCGTTCGGTGTCGCCGTGTTCGGTTTCGCCGCATCGCGCGTATCAGGCCTCGGCGCGATCCCCGGCGCAAAGCACGTCGGCGGGTTCGCGCCGGTCGCCGCCCCGTGCGTGTTCGTCACCGGGATGTTCGGGCAAAACGCGTTCCTGACCGCGTCGTGCGCGGCGCTGGCCGTCTGCTGGGCGGACCGCCGGCCGATGTGGGCGGGCCTCTGCATCGGCCTGCTGTCGGCCAAGCCGCAACTGGCGCTGCTGTTCCCGTTCGTGCTGGTCGCCACGCGCGCATGGCGCACGATCGCGTGGGCCGCGCTCGCCACCACCGCGTTCGCCGCATTGAGCATCCTCGTCTGCGGCGTCGAGTCGCTCCATCGGTTCGTCGCCGGCACCGCGCTCGCGCGGTCGCTCCTCCTCGAGCAAGGTGTCGTGTTCTGGCTCGCGTCGCCGGCGCCGTTCGCCGCCTTCCGGCTCGCGGGCCTGACGCCCGGGCTCGCGTATGCCGCGCAGGCGTGCATCGCGGCGCTGGCGATCGCAGCCGCCTGCATCGTGTGGACGCGTTCGCGCGACATCCGCATGCGTGCCGCCGTGCTGGCGGTCGCGACGCTCGCGGCGAACCCCTACGTGTGGCACTACGAGCTCGCATGGCTCGGCATCGCGATCGCGTGCATGCTGGCGACCGGCTGGCAGGACGGCTGGCTGCGCGGCGAGCAGGCCGCGATCGCGCTCATGTGGCTGCTGCCGATCGTCGAATACCTGAACCCGTGGCTGCAATGGCCGCAGATCGGCCCGGCCGTGACGCTGTTCGCGCTCCTCGTGCTGCTGCGCCGCGCCGGCCCGCGTGCTCACAACGCGAGCCGCGGCGGCACGTAGACGCCGTAGTACGGCCCGACGCCGGTCCCTGAGCCCGACATCTTCACGCCGGCGACGAAGTGGCCCTGGATGTACTTGTACGAGCCGCCGAGCGACACGTCGACATGGAACGGCGCGAACGCGACGATCGGCACGGTGGTGCTGGTCGCGGTCTGCGTGACGACCGGCAGCACCACCGTCGTGCCGACCGGCACCGACGTATAGAGCGTCGCCTTCACGCCGGTCGCGAGATTGATGCTGTCGCCGATGTTGAGCGCCGTCGGGTTGCCGGTCACCATCAGGTTGCCCATCGTCGTCGTGTCGGTCGCGGTCGACTGGAACGAGGTCCACTGCCCGCCCATGCAGAGCAGGCCGTAGACCTGGCCGTTCGTGATCGAGAACTCGTATGGCTGGCCGGTCAGCGGATTGATCAGCGGCTGGTTGGTCGCGGCGTTCCAGTACAGGTTGTACACGCACTGGTCGATCGCAACCGGAAACAGTGCGCCCGCCGCCACCCCGCCCGGCGCCGCCAGCACCGCCACCGCGGTCGCGCTGCCGGAGGCGCCGGGAATCCCCAGCAGCCCGCCGAGCAGCAGCGGAATCGAGCCGCCGTTCACGCCGGGCGCGCGCGACACGGTGACCTGCACCGCCGGCACGTCGTAGGTGCCGGGCGTGATGGTCGTCGGCCGCATCGACGCGGGATTGCGCGTCACGTTCCAGTATCCGGTGGTCACCGTGCCGGTCGACAGCGCCGCACCGGCCGCCGAGTTCCGCGCGATCACGCCGTTCGCCGCCGGCGCGGCCTGCGACCAGTTCACCGCGCCGCCGCTCGGCGACATCATCGCATCGGCCCCCGCGAGCGCGGCCGCATCGGCCGCGTTCTGCAACTGGTTGTTCACCGTGACCACCCACGCGATGTCGATCGCCAGTGCGCCGAACGACAGCAGCGGAATCAGGAACATCAGGAAGAACAGCGCGACCGAACCGCGCTGCCGCGCGGGGCCGGCGGGTTGCGTTGCGCGCACGTCATTCATAGAGCATCACTGAAGTCGCCGAAACCGTCACCGGGCCGGTGAGCGCGCTGAACGCCGAACCCAGCACGAGCCCCGTATACGTGTAGGTCACGGTCACCGTCAGCGCGGTGCCCGACGTCGTGCCGTTCGCCTGCGTCACGGTCACCGCCGGGGTGGTCGCGGTGCCGCCGGTGATCAGGCTGTTCTGCATCGCGTTCTGCGCGATGCCCGCGATCTGCGTCGTGGTCAGCATCGGCACGCGCAGCACGACACCGGCCCGCGCCGCCTCGCGGCTCGCGTTCGTGATGACGGCCTTGTCGCACAGGATCAGGCTCGTGTCGATGATGCCGATCAGCACCATCAGCAGGAACGGCAGCATCAGCACGAATTCGAGAGACACGACGCCGCGCGCGCGGCGGGCGCCGGTCGCCCCGCGTGTCATTTTGCGGCCCCCGCACCCGGCGGTGCGACGCCCGGCTCCAGCGCCGCGCCGGACATCGGCGGCGCGGCACCGGCACCGGCCCCCCCTGCACTGCCGCCGCCCCCGCGCGACGCGAGCCGCGCGCGCACCGCCTGGTAGAAGCGCAGGTTGTCCGCCACCGCCGACGCGGGCAAATCCGCGGACAGCAGCTTCTTCGCCGAATCGGTATTGCCGAGCACGCCGTACGCGAACGCGAGGTTCTGGCGCGCCTGCCACGGCGCGGACGGCAGCCCGGCGACGTCGAGCAGCACGTTCACGCCCTCGCGCGGCCGGTTGCTCAGCACGAGCGACAGCCCGAGGTCGACGCGCAGCCCCTGCGCGTCCGGGTGCGCGCGCAGCGCGTCGCGATACACGACCTGCGCATCCGCATGACGCCCCTGCAGGTCGAGCACGGTGCCGAGCCCTTCCGCCGCGAGCGGATGATTCGGCTGCGCGGCCAGCAGGTCGCGATAGCGCTGCGCGGCTTCGTCCAGCCGCCGCTGCCGCAACGCGACGCGCGCGAGCCCGAGCCGCGGGCCGAGCTCCGCGGGCGCCTGCCGCTGCGCGTCGTCGTAGAGAATCCGCGCGCGCTCCAGGTCGCCCGCGCGATAGTTGACGTCGCCGAGCCCCAGGCGCGCCGCGAGCGATTCGGGATGCTTCGCGAGCACCTTCTCGTACAGCGTCGATGCGAGATCGACGTTGCCGCCGGCCAGCGCGCTGTCCGCGATGCGCAGCTCGGCCTGCGGGTCGTCGCTCTTGTGCGACAGCACCGGCCGCGTCTGGATGCCCGGCGCGCAGCCGCCGGCCAGCACCGGCAGCACGGCCGCGAACGCGAACGCGCGTATGACGGATCGTGTCATCTGAATACCTCGAGCAGGCGAATCGCCGCCGGGCCCGCCGCGATCAGGCACACCGTCGGCAGGATGAACAGCATCATCGGCAACGTGATCTTCGGCGCCAGCTTCGCGGCCCGTTCCTCGAGCGCGACAATCTGCTCGGTGCGCTCGGTGCGCGACAGGGTGCGCAGCGCCTGCGTGATCGGCGTGCCGAAGCGCTGCGACTGCGTGAGCGTCGTCGCGAGCGACCGCGCCGACGTGAAATCGACGCGCGTCGCGAAATGCGCGAGCGTCGCGGACACGTCGCCGCTCAGCGTGAGCTCGTCCGCGCACACCGTCAGCTCGTCGGCGAGCGGCGGGCAGATGCGCGACAGTTCGTGCGCGACGCGCCGGATGCCCGACGCGAGGCTGTTGCCGGCCATCGTGCAGATCACCAGCAGGTCGAGCGCGTCCGGAAAGCACGCGGCGATGAGCCGCCGCCGCCGCCGGATCATCGCGCCGAGCACGTACTCCGGCACGATCACGCCGATCACGAACGCGGCGACCATCGCCAGCGCCCGGATCACGAAGTATTCGCCGAAGCGCGGAATCAGCGGGCTGAACACGATCGCGCCGCATGCGAACAGCACGCCGCAGCTCAGCTTGATCCCGATCATCGACGACACCGCGCGGCGCTCGCGAAAGCCCGCGCGCGTCAGTTGCAGGCCGAGCTTCACGCGCTGCATCGGGTCGAGCACCGGCAACCGTTCGCCCAGCTGCGCGAGCCGGCGCGTCAGGTCCTGGCGAACGCCGCCCGGCTGCAGCCACCCCGTCACGGGTGCCGGCGGGTGCTGCCCGGCAGCCTGCCGCACGCGCGCGGCGATCCGCTGGCGGGTGCCGCCGCCGGGTCTGCCGAGCGCCGCCGCGACACAGGCGAGCAACAGCAGCAATTCGAAGCCGCGGGCGGCCAGTATCGACATCGTCATCGCGCGGTATCCAGTTTCGAGATCTTGCGGATCACCAGCAGGCCGACCGTCAGCAACCCGGCCGCGATCGTCAGCATCGTGTGCCCCGCGTGCGTCGAGAACAGCAGCATCACGTAGTCGCGGTTCACGAGGAACAGCGCGCCGATCATCACGAACGGCACCGCTGAAATGATGTTCGTCGTGATGCGCCCTTCGGCGGTCAGCGCGCGGGTCTTCAGGCGGATGTCGCGGCGCGTGCGGATGATGCTCGACAGCTCGTCGAGCGTTTCGCCGAGGCTGCCGCCGGTCTCGCGCTGCAGCAGCAGGTAGACGGTGAAGAACGAGAAGTCCGCGATCATCAGCCGGTCCGCCGCCTGCGTCAGCACGTCCTTGAGATCCGCGCCGACGCGCAGGCTGTCGCCCATCGAACGGAACGTCGCGCGCACCGGCTCGGCCGCGCCGTCGCCAACCATGCTGATCGCCTGCGTGACCGGAATGCCCGCGCGCACGGCCCGCACGATCACGTCGATCGCGTCCGGGAACGCTTCGAGAAAACGCACCCGGAAGCGGTCGACCAGCGCACGGTAGCCGGCGCGCATCGCGACCAGCGGCAACCCGACATAGATCAGCGGACGCAGGAAACCCGGCGGCCCGATCAGCTTCACCGCGACGATCGCCGCGATCGCACCGGCGATCGTGCTCGCGACGACGATCCTCACCCCGCCCTTGCCGCCCACCGCGCGCACCCGCGTTACGCGGCGTTGCAGCCACGCGCGCAAGCGGCCTTGCCGGCGCTCGAGGTTGAACAGCGCGACGCCGGGCGCGGCGGACGCGTGCCCGGCGTGCCCGGCGAGCGACGGCGACAGCTTGCGCATCCGTGCGCGGATGCGCTGCGCCGGGTGATGGCTCGCGCGATCGAACAGCGACGACAGCACGAGCCCGATCGCGAGGATCGTCACGAACCCGCCCACCGCGAACAGGTCGGCGGCCCTCATTGCCGGAAGACCTCGGCAAGCGCATCCTCGACGCCGTAATACGCGGCACGCGCCGCGAATCCCGGCCGCAACGGCGACGCCTCGAACACGCCCTTCACCGCATCGCGCGTCGTGTCGCCTTCCTGGCGGAACACGAACAGGTCCTGCGTGATGACCACCTCGCCTTCCATCCCGACGATCTCGGTGATCCGCGTCACGCGCCGCACCCCGTCGCGCATCCGTTCGATCTGCACGAACAGGTGCACGGCGCTCGCGATCTGGCGGCGGATCGACAGCAGTTGCAGGTTCGCGTTCGCCATCATCACCATGCTCTCGAGCCGGCTGATCGCGTCGCGCGGCGAATTCGCGTGAATCGTCGTCATCGAGCCGTCGTGCCCCGTGTTCATCGCCTGGAGCACGTCGAACGCCTCGGGGCCGCGAATCTCGCCGAGGATGATGCGGTCGGGCCGCATCCGCAGCGCGTTGCGCACGAGATCGCGCTGCGAGATCCCGCCGAGCCCCTCGGTATTTTCCGGGCGGGTCTCGAGGCTCACGACGTGCGGCTGCAGCAACTGCAGCTCGGCGGCATCCTCGATCGTCACGATCCGTTCATGCTGCTCGATATGCTGCGACAGCGCGTTGAGCAGCGTCGTCTTGCCCGAGCCGGTGCCGCCCGAGATCACGATGTTCAGTCGGCACGCGCACGCGACCTTCAGCACCTGCAGCATCGGATGCGAGATGTTGCCCTGCTGCGCCATCCGCGCGAGCGTGATGTCGCGCTTCGCGAACTTGCGGATCGAGATCGACGGGCCGCGCATCGCGATCGGCGGCAGCACGACGTTCACGCGGCTGCCGTCGGCGAGCCGCGCATCGACCATCGGGCTGCTCTCGTCGACGCGCCGCCCCACCGCCGCCGCGATCCGCTGCGCGACGCTCGCCACGTGCGCGTCGTCGCGGAACTTCAGCGACGTGAGCTCGAGCCGGCCCGCGCGCTCGACGTACACCTGGTCGGGCCCGTTGACGAGGATGTCGGTGACCGTGTCGTCGGCCAGCAGCGGCTCGATCGGCCCGACGCCGAACATGTCGTTCAGGATCGCATCGACGATCAGCACCTGCTCGCCGGCGGTGATCTTCAGGCGCTCGCGCTCGACCGTGTGCGCGGCCACCTGCTCGATGCCCGCGCGCACCTCGTCGCGCGTCTTCATCAGCGCCGCCGACATGTTCATCGACGTGAACACCGCGTGGCGGATCGCGTCGAACTTGCTCGACCGGATCAGCGCCTCGTGGGTATCGGCCGCCACGGGCGCACGGGCCGATGCCGACGCGGGCGCAGGTGCTTCCGCCGGCGCCGGTGCCGGCTCGTGCGCCACGGCGGGCGTCGCGGCCGGCACGGGGTTCGCCGGCGGCCGGTTGCGGGTACCGAACGTCACGATCCCTTCCTCCATTTGACGAGCCGCGCATACCACGGCTCGGCGACGGCCATCGGCTCGCCGGTAATGCCGTTCGCGAGCTGCCGGATCTGATCCACGAAGCCGTGCCGCTTCGCGCCTTCGATCGGCTCGCCGAGATTCTCGGCGACGGCGAGCGTCTGCGGCTCGTGCGGCAGTTCGTGCAGCGGCGCGCCGCCGAACGCCTCCTCGAAATCGACCGGCTCGACCCGGCCCGCGACGGGCGCGAGCGGGTTGTTCAGCACCATCGACAGCAGCCGCTCGCCGGGCAGTTCCCGCACGAAACGCACGAGCCGCGCGGCCTCGTATGCGGCATGCACCGAGCGGTCGACCACGACATGGACGAGATCGGACGCGACGAGCGCGTCCTCGAGCAGCTTGCCGGCACCGCTCCCGACGTCGAACAGCACGTAGTGGAAGCGGTCCTTCAGCATGTCGACCAGGCGCGCGACGGCCTCGTCGCCCACCGGGGCGTCGGCACCGTACGCCAGCTCGGCGGACAGCACGTGCAGCCGGTCGCCCTTCGTGACGAACATGCGCTCGAACAACGCGTCGTCGGGGCGCTGGCCCATGTTCAGCAGTTCGATCAGCCCGTTGTTGCTGGACAGCCCGAACATGGAGTTCGCGCCGCCGCCATGCAGGTTCAGGTCGACATAGGCCACGCGGCGGCGCTTCTCGCCCGCCAGGAAGCGCGCGAGGCTCACCGTGATCGTGGTCGCGCCGACGCCGCCGCGCGCGCCGACGAAGCTGACGACCTTGCCGGTACGCGCCTGGACGACCGACTCCGTGGCCGTCAGCGCACGCCGCATCAACTCGACGGTCAGCGGCTTGACGATGTAGTCCTGCACGCCGATGCCGAGCAGGTTGCGAAACAGCCCGACGTCGTTCTGCGTACCGATCGCGATGACGCGCACCGACGGGTCGCACACGTCGGCGAGCCGCATCAGGTCCGACACCGGCAGCACCGAATCCGACACGTCGATGACGAGCTGGCGCGGCGAACGCTCGTACTGCTGCAGCAGCCGGATCGCATCGTCGCAGGTGCCCGCCTGCAGATGGGTGCGCGTGATCGACAGCTCCTGCGCGACGCGGCGTATCACGTCCTCGCTGCCCGGATCGGCGACGACCGCGACGAGATCGGCCGCTCCCGCGGACGCGGCGCGCCGGGTGTGCTGGCGATCGAGGAGGTTCATGGGCGGCATCGTGATGGCATCCGGGTCGGTTCAATGGCCGGGCGAGCCGGTCGTCAGCGTCTTGCCGGGCGTCGGCTGCTTCACGCGATCCTCGACGTAGCGGCGCACCGCGTCGGCCGCGGCCTGCGCGTCCGCGCCGCCGTAAGGCACGGGCGCGACGAGATCCTCCGGCCGCGCGAGCATCGCCGCGAGGTTCGAGTAGGTCGCGCAGCCGAACGGCACGCCGGGCCGCGCGTACCCCGCGTCAACGAGATGCGACGCCTGCATCAGCGTCGCGCAATCGGGCGGCACCGCGCGCGCGCCGTCGAAGCCGATCGTCCGCGCATCGGGCAGGTTGACCGGCGGCGGCGCCGACAGGCAGCCCGCGAGCCCCAGCGGCAGCAGTGCGGCAACGATCGATCGGGTTCGCATGGGCGCACCTCCGGTTCAGTACACGAAGCCCGCGGCGCCGACGAGGCGCGGCGTATCGCCCGACAGCAGGTCGAGCCCCAGGTTGCGCTGCACCGCGAACTCCAGGTCGCTGCTCGGCCGCGCGACCGTGTCGATCGCCTGCTCGAGCTGGCCGGGCCCGGCCGGCTGAACGATGTACGGCGTGACGATGACGACCACCTCGGTCTTGTTGTCCTGGAAGTTCTTCGACGAAAACAGCCGGCCGATGATCGGCAGCCGGCCGAGCCCCGGGATCTGCGACACCGTATCGGCCGTCTGGCTCTGCAGGAGGCCGCCGATCGCGAAGCTCTGCCCGCTCGACAGCTCGACCGTCGTCTCGACGCGCCGCACCGTGAGCCCCGGCACCTTGACGCCGCCGGTCGTCACGCTGTTGTTCGCATCGACCTCGCTCACTTCCGGCCGCACCTTCAGGCTGATCCGGTTGTCAGCGAGCACGGTCGGCGTGAAATCGAGCGACACGCCGAACGGCTTGAACTCGACCGTGATCGCGCCGGTCGACGAGCCGGCCTGCGCGACCGGGATCGGAATCTCGCCGCCCGCGAGGAAGCTCGCGGTCTCGCCGGACATCGCGGTGAGGTTCGGCTCGGCGAGCATCGTGATCAGGCCCTCCTGGTCGAGTGCGTCGAGCACCACGTCGATCGACCAGCGCCCCGCGCGGAACCCGCCGAGCACCGAGAACGCGCCCGTCGGCGACAGGTTGAACAGGCTGGTCGTCGGATCGAACAGCGTGCGCCCGTTGAACAGCCCGCCGACGAAGTTGCCGGCCCCGCCCAGCGAGCTCCAGTTGATGCCGAGCTGCTGCGTGATGTTGCGGCTCACCTCCGTCACCCGCACGCGCAGGTTCACCTGGATCGGGCGCGACAGCGTGAGCCGGTTGACGATCTTTTCCTTGTCGTGCAGGTACGGCGTGAGCGACTGCATCACGGCGTCGGCGTCGGCCGCGCTCGGCACCTTGCCCGACACCATCAGCGAGCCCGGCGCACCGGACACCGACAGCTTCAGTTGCGGAAAGCGGCTGTCGAGCACGCCCTGCAGCGACGCCGTGTCGACCTGCACGATCACCGTCTTGCGCAGGATCGGACGATGGTTCGCGCCGAGCGCGATCAGCGTGGTCGTGCCCGCCTTCTTGCCGAACACGAATACGGTACGTGGCGACGGCACCTGGATGTCCGCGATGGCAGGATCGGCGACGAACATCGCGGTTGCGGGCTCGGGCAGCGACAGCAGTTCCCCCTTGCCGGTCGCGATCGACAGCGCCGCGCCCGCGTCCGGCGCCCGCGCGACCTGCGCGGAGGCGCCCCCGGACGCGATGCCGCAGGCCAGGCCCAGGAAAGCGATCCAACGAACCATGCGCACCATGCGTGTTCCCGTCAAATGCCGGCCGCCGGACGGACGGCCCGAATCGTCAATCCGTCACTGCACCGTCGCTCCCGGCGGCGGCGCACCCGCCTGCGCCGCGACATTGGCACCGCCCGGCGCCGCGGGCATCGCCGGCCACGACGGCAGCCCGGACGGCAGCGGCGGCAGGCCCGGCGTGCCGGTTCCGCCGCCGTGCGATCCGTCGTCGACCGACGAACCGCGATAGATCACGACCGCGTTGTTCCGCCACGCCGGCCGCGCGCCCGCATCCGGCCCGGCGGACGGCTCGCGCGCGGTCTCGCGCGCCGCGCGCGACACGTCGCCGGCCCACACCGGCTGGGTATCGGCCTCCTGCTCGTCGCCGCCCGCCGGCTGCCGCCGGTCGCTCGTCGCGAAGCTGCGCAGCGCGAGCGACAGCGAGCCGAGGCGGGTCGCCACCAGCACGACCTGCGCGGTGCGCGGCGCGACCTCGAGCGTGACCGTGCGCGCACGCGCCGTCGCGTCCGGCGCGCTCGCGGGCGCCTTCGCGCGCTGGAATTCGGAACCGACGGCGAGCACGCGCGCGCGCCGCACCACCGTCTCCGCTTCGAACGTGCCCGGCGACGTCGCCGAGCCGCCGATCTGCTGCGTCAGCAACACGTCGACGAAGTCGCCCGGCTGGATCAGCCCCGCATTGCCCGACACGTCGTCGACCGGCACCGAGATCGCGCGCATGCCGGGTTGCAGCGCGGCCGCGAGAAAATCCGGCGCGCCGGCCGGAATCACGTTCTCGACGCGAATCGGCGCGCCCGCGCCCACGTGATTGCGCAGCAGCGCGCCCTTCAGGTCCGCGCCCGGCTGCGACTCGACGAACGCGCCGGCCGGCACCTGCGCGCGCGGCATGCGTTTCCACGCGAGATCGTTGTCGCGCAGCAGCAGCCCTTCCGGCAGGTCGGCGGCGGCGACCCGCACACGCGCCTGATCCGTTTCTACGGGCACCGACGGCGTCGACGCGGCGACGTACAGTTCGCGCAGGATGAACGCACCGATGCCGGCGGCAACGACGAGCACGGCCATTCTCAGCGGTTTGGGCATGGCGGCGTGCGTCCCCCGGGCTAGGTAAGCGAAACCGTGTGTGGAAACGACGCCCAGACGGCCAGCGTGCCGCCGAGCGCGAGCGCCACGCCGTACGGCACGCCGCGCGCGTCAATCGCGTGCACCGGCGTGGCACGGCGCGACCGCGATACCAGCAACGCGACGCCGCACAGCGCACCGCCCGCGCCGACACTCGCCAGCACCGGAAACACCAGCGCCGGGCCGGCCCACAGGCATACCGTCGCCGCGAGCTTGACGTCGCCTCCGCCGATCCAGCCCGCGTGACGCATCGCGCCGAACAGCAGCAGCGTCGCCGCGCCGATCGCGACATGCCCGGCCAGCGGCGCGAAGCCGTCGCGCGCGAGCGCCGCCGCGACGAAATACAGCGCCGCGAACGCGAGCACCACGCGATTGGACAGCCGCCGGTCGCGCAGATCCTGCGCGGCGAGCGAGGCCAGCAAGACCGTGGCCACCGACTGCACGAGCGTGAGCATGGGAGAGCCGTCCGTCGACACGCACCGGCCGCGGATACGTTCTACCGCTGCGGATCCCGGTGTTCGCCGGTGGCGCGCGGGTTCAGCGGATCAGATCAGGCTCGTCACCTTGTTGATCAGCGTCGTGAATATGCTCGGCAAGCCGCCGCTGGTGCTGCTGAGGATCACGCCGACCGCCGCCAGCGCGACCACGACGATGCCGGCCAGCACTGCGTATTCGAGCGAGCTGACGCCGCGTTCGTCACGCAGCAGGGACTTGACGTATTGCAGCATGGCAACCTCCGAGTAACGGGTCGGTGACCGACCGTTGAACGCAAAGACGCACCCTTGCTCCGGCGGTTGCGCAGGACATTCGCCCATTGCGATGCCTGCGGGCGACCCTGGCACTGGGTCGTTCGCATCCCCCGGAATACTCTCGATCACGACAACACGCGGCGTGCAACGATGACTTCGACCGTTGCGTGCCCGCATCCCCGGTGCGGTCTTCCCGCACGATGCAACCGCGCTGATTCGTCTAGGGTATAGACAATTTTTCAGGCGAATTCAAATGATTTGGCGTCGGAGTGCATTTATGGATTTCATGCTGCAACGATGAAAGCCATATCACTCATTTGCCTTCATTTTTCTCGCGGCATTTCGCATGGTTCACCTATCTGAACAGGCATAGCCACTGTTGCGGCGCATGATTTTCCGACCGGCCATCGAACCGTTTCCATTCGATTTGCCGGCATGCCGGATCGATCGACAGTGGCTCGTTTCTCCTTATCCAGCGTGCCTTCCCGGCAAAATTGACCGGCCCTCGTCGCATTTCCCCGATTACCTGCCTCCATCTTTCCGCCCGGATTCGTCCAGCGATCCTTACGTAAATCCATCCACGTCACCATTGCGATTTTCAAATCGACGATTTCCCTATTCCGCATCCGGCCGCAATCGACATGATGGGAATCCTGAATGAATCTCCAATGCATGTGAATGCGGTTCTCCGTCGCAAAGAACGGAACGCGTGACGCGGCAACCCGTAAAGCGGCGATAAGCATAGTTCAAATCGTTTCTTGTCCGGCCCCGGCACGTCATCGAGAATGCCCCGACGGGCTGCGGCCCTGCCTTGTTCCTCAACATTCCGGACCCGTCGATTCATGCTTCCACTGCGCCTGCTGCGATCGCTGCTCATTGCGTCCCTCATTGCGTTGCCGGCCGCCGCCGCGCACGCCGACAAGCCCGCCACCATCCGCATTGGCGTCGCCCAGCAAGGCGCCGGCGATCCGCCGACGTTCGGCGGCTCGAGCGCCGCCACCGCGCAGTTGCAGCAACAGGTCGAAAAGGCGTTCGCGGCGGACGGCATCAAGGTGGAATGGCTGTTCTTCAAGGGCGCGGGGCCTGCCGTCAACGAGGCGATCGCCAACAAGGCGCTCGACTTCGCGTACCAGGGCGACCTGCCCGCCGTGCTCGCGCGTGCGAACGGGATCAAGACGCGCCTGCTGCTCGCCGCGAGCGTGCGCTCGGGCGTCAAGATCGCGGTGCCGCCCGACTCCACGATCCGCTCGATCAAGGACCTGAAGGACCGCCGCGTGTCGATCTTCCGCGGCACCAACCTGCAGCTCGTCGCCGACAACGCACTCGCGAAAAACGGCCTCGGCGAACGCGACCTGCGCGTGATCAACCTCGATGCCGCGAGCTCGCTCGCCGCGCTCGCGTCGAAAGGCATCGACGCGTCGGTGGGCGACTACCAGCTGTACAAGCTGCGCGACGCGGGGCTCGCGAAGATCATCTACGAATCGCAGAACGACGGCCCGCAGTTCACGCGTCAGACCCACCTGCTCGTGCTCGACGATTTCGAGCGCGCGCATCCGGACATCGTGCAGCGTGTCGTCACCGCGATCGTCAAGAGCGCGCAATGGTCGTCCGACGAGGCGAACCGCGATGCGCTGTTCAAGCTGTGGGCGAAGAGCGGCGTGCCGGTTTCGTCGTGGCAGGCCGACTACGCGAACCAGCGCCTGAAGGACCGCTTGTCGCCGCTGATCGATCCGTTCTTCGTCGCGCGCTACAAGTCCGTCGCGCAGGATGCGCTCGCGTTGAAACTGATTCGCCAGCCGGTCGACGTCGACGGCTGGTTCGAGCCGAAGTATCTCGACAACGCGCTGCGCACGCTGAAGCTCGAAAACTACTGGCAACGATACGACGCGGCCGGCAAGCCCCTTTCCTGACCCGGACTTTCCCGATGAGCGACACCGCGTTTTCCGTCCCGTCGTCCGACACTCGCACGCTCACCGCGCAGCCGCACCCGGTGGCGCACGTGAAACGATGGTCGTGGCGGCTCGCGCCGTGGCTGCTGCCCGCGCTGCTGTTCGTGCTGTGGAGCGTCGGCAGCGCGCGCGGCTGGATCGCGCCGCAGATCCTGCCGCCGCCGGAACGCGTGTTCGACGCGCTCGCGGATCTCGCGACGAGCGGCGATCTCGTGCGTCACACGCTGATCAGCCTGCAGCGCGTGCTGGTCGGGTTCGCCGCCGGCACGCTGCTCGGCTTCGCGACCGGCGTCGCGCTCGGCCTGTCGCGCACGCTGGAAGCCTACGTGCTGCCCAGCTTCAACGCGCTCGTGCAGATTCCGGTGCTCGGCTGGCTGCCGTTCCTGCTGCTGCTCGTCGGCGTCGGCGAACCGCTCAAGTACCTGCTGATCGCGCATGCGGCACTCGTTCCCGTCACGCTGAGCACGCTGCAAGGGTTTCGCCAGACACCGCCCGCGCTCGACGAAGTCGCGCGCGTATTCGGCTACACGCGCCGCCAGCGCATCGTGCACGTCGTGCTGCCCGCCGCGATCCCGACGCTCGCGACCGGCGTGCGGCTCGCGTTCACGAAGTCGTGGCTCGCGCTCGTCGTCGTGGAGCTCGTCGCGTCGTCCGAAGGGCTCGGCTACCTGATCGTGTACGGGCGGCAACTTTTCCAGCTCGATCTCGTGATGGCTGCCGTGATCGTCGTCGGGGCGGTCGGCCTGCTGATCAACCGGCTGCTCGACGCGCTCGAGGCGCGCCTGCGCCGCGGCGTGCCGTCCGCCTTCCGGGGCTGAGCCACACGCGATGCCCGCCCCGCCCGCGCAACCGAAGGAGATTCTCCCGTGACGCATTACGCTTCGCCGGACGCCGCACCGCCGGCCGCCACGGCCGCCCGTCGCCTGCGTGCGCCCGACTGGCGCGGCTTCGTCCTGCCGCTCGTCGCGTTCGCGCTGTGGTGGGCCATCGCCTCCGCGCACGTCGTGAACAGCGGCCTGCTCGTCGGCCCGGCCGACGTGTTGCGCACCGCATGGGTGCAAGCGACGAGCGGCGCGCTCGGCCGCGCGCTGTCCGCGTCGCTCGCGCGCGAAGCCTGCGGTTTTGCGATCGGCGCGGCCGGCGGGCTGCTGCTCGGCACCGCGCTCGGGCTGTCGCGCCTCGCCGCGCGAATGGTCGGCCCGAGCTTCGACACGTTCAAGCAGATCTCGCTGTTCGCGTGGATTCCGCTGATTTCCGTATGGTTCGGCCTCGGCGACGTCGCCAAGGTCGTGTTCCTGTCGCTCGCCGCGCTGCTGCCCGTTGCCGCGCACACCTGCGACGGCATTCATGCGGTGCCGCGCGCGTATGTCGACGTCGCCCGCGCGCTGCGCTACTCGCGGCTCCAGCTCGTGCGCCACGTGATCCTGCCGGCCGCGCTGCCGTCGATCTTCACCGGGCTGTATCTCGGCCTGATCTATTCGTGGCTCGCGACGCTCGGCGCCGAATACCTGCTGGTCGCCGGCAGCGGGATCGGCAACACGCTGATCGACGGCAGCGAGCAGTTCCGGATGGATCTCGTGCTGTTCGGGATCATCGTCGTCGGCGTGACCGGCTGGGCCCTGAACGCGATCGCGCGCGCGATCGAGCGCAAGGTGCTGGCCCGGCGCGGCGACCTGCCGCGCTGATCGCCCTTTCCTTCCCCTTCCTCAGACCCGCCATGACGACCCTCGCCTCCGATTCGCTCGACATCCTCCACGTGAGCAAGCATTACGCGCAACGCGGCGCCGCGCTCGCCGTGCTCGACGACGTGTCGCTGCACGTGCGCGCCGGCGAGTTCGTCACGATCGTCGGCGCGAGCGGCTGCGGCAAGTCGACGCTGCTGCGCCTGATCGCCGGGCTCGACACCGATTACGCGGGCGAGATCCGTGCCGGTGCCGAGCGCGTCCGCGATACGTCGCTGCAGCGCGGGATCGTGTTCCAGGATCACCGGCTGTTCCCGTGGCTGACCGTCGCGCAGAACATCGAGGCCGCGCTGCGCAACGCGCCGCTCGATGCGGCCGCGAAGCGCCGCGCGGTCGCCGATCACATCGCGCTCGTCGGGCTGAACGGCTTCGAGCATGCATATCCGAACCAGTTGTCGGGCGGGATGGCGCAGCGCGTCGCGATCGCACGCGGCCTCGTGAATCGCCCGCGCGTGCTGCTGCTCGACGAGCCGTTCGGTGCGCTCGACGCGCAGACGCGCGCGCGGATGCAGAACGAGCTGCTGCGCATCTGGGAACAGGAGCGCATCACGATGATCCTCGTCACGCACGACGTCGACGAAGCCGTGTATCTCGGCGACCGTGTCGTGACGATGGCGCCGCGCCCGGGCCGCATCGAGCGCATCGTCGACGTCGCGCTGCCGCGCCCGCGTCGGCGCGATTCACCGGAATTCGCACGGTTGCGCGACACCGTGCTCGCCGGTTTCGACGACGGCGAACCGCCTGGCGACGACCACCCGCGCGGCAAGCGTATCGACCCGCCGCGCCCGCACCGGATCGGCGAATGGCGGCTCGCGTGGTAGCACGCATGGCGCTTCGATTTGCTCAGCACGACGACGCATATCGATCGTCGCCGCTCGCACGCTAAGGTTGTGACGATTCATCGGTTCCGGTTGCGCACGGTCCCTGCTTGAATGGAGACTCGACCGACCCGACTCCAGGAGACTCCCGATGTCCGAAGTCCAGCACGCCGCTCACCCGTCTTCGCATGCTTCGCACGCCGCGCCGCGCACGGCCGCCACCCCGCTCCAGCTTCGCCAGGTCGCCGGCCGAATCGGCGCCGAGATCGCCGGCGTGCGGCTGTCGGGCACGCTCGACGACGCGACGTTCGACGCGATCCAGGCCGCGCTGCTGCGCCACAAGGTGCTGTTCTTCCGTGGCCAGCATCACCTCGACGACACCGCGCAGGAAGCGTTCGCACGCCGCTTCGGCGAGACCGTCGCCCACCCGACCGTGCCGTCCGTCGACGGCAGCGCGCACCTGCTCGAACTCGATTCCGCACACGGCGCGCGCGCCAATTCGTGGCACACCGACGTGACGTTCGTCGATGCGTACCCGAAGGTCTCGATCCTGCGCGCGGTCGTGATTCCGCCGTTCGGCGGCGATACCGTGTGGGCCAACACGGCCGCCGCCTATGCGAACCTGCCCGACCCGCTGCGCGCGCTCGCCGACGCGCTGTGGGCGCTGCATACCAACGCATACGACTACGCATCGACGCACGTGCATGCCGACGATGCGCAACTGAAGCGCTACCGCGAAGTGTTCACGTCGACCGTCTACGAAACCGAGCACCCGGTCGTGCGCGTCCATCCGGAAACCGGCGAACGCACGCTCGTGCTCGGGCATTTCGTGCAGCGGCTCAAGGGGCTGTCGGCGCAGGATTCCGCGCACCTGCTGCAGGTGTTCCACGAACATGTGACGCGTCTCGAGAACACCGTGCGCTGGAACTGGCAGGAAGGCGACGTCGCGATCTGGGACAACCGCGCGACGCAGCACTACGCGATCAACGACTACGGCGATGCGCGCCGTGTCGTGCGCCGCGCGACCGTGCACGGCGACGTGCCGGTCGGCATCGACGGCCGCCGGAGCGTCGTGCTGAAGGGGCCGGGCGCGACGCTGCAATAACGCCCGCGTCACGCGGCGGCGCCGTTCCGTGCGCGCCGCCGCACCTGCCTCCCCCGCCACCGGACACCCGACCATGCCTTTCCCGCCACCGGACCGACGCGCGCACGCGCAACGATGTCGGCCCCGCACCCCGTTCATTTCCGCCAGGAGCGTCGCATGAGCGCCTTACTCGAACCCGCCGCCGAGCCGATCGACGTGATCCCGCTGTCCGCCCATATCGGTGCGGAAATACGCGGCGTCGACCTCACGCAACCGCTGACCACGCCGCAGATCTCGGCGATTCGCGCCGCGCTGCTGAAATGGCGCGTCATCTTCTTCCGCGAGCAGTTCCTCACGCACGAGCAGCACGTCGCGTTCTCCGCGCAGTTCGGTGAGCCGACGGTCGGCCACCCGGTGTTCGGGCACGTCGACGGGCATCCCGCCGTGTACTCGATCGCGAAGCACCGCAAGGCCACCCGCTTCGAAGGGGAACCGGTGCGCCGGCCGTGGACCGGCTGGCACACCGACGTGACGGCCGCCGTGAACCCGCCGTGGGCGTCGATCCTGCGCGGCGTGACGATCCCGCCTTACGGCGGCGACACGCACTGGACCAACCTCGTGCGCGCGTACGAAACGCTGTCCGCGCCGCTGCGCGGCTTCGTCGACGGCCTGCGCGGCCTTCATCGCTTCACGCCGCCGGCCGGCGCGCGCGCAACCGATGCGTTCGACGACGCGGTCGAACGCCGCCCGCTCGTGACCGAGCATCCGCTCGTGCGCGTGCACCCGGAGACCGGCGAACGCGCGCTGTACGTGAGCCCGAGCTTCCTGAAATCGATCGTCGGACTGACGCCGCGCGAGAGCCAGACCCTGCTCGAACTGCTGTGGGAACACGTGACGCGACCCGAATTCACGATCCGCTTCAAGTGGGAGCCGCGCAGCATCGCGTTCTGGGACAACCGCGCGACCGCCCACCTCGCGCCGGTCGACATCTTCGATCTCGACTTCGACCGCCAGCTCTATCGCACGACGCTCACCGGCGACGTGCCGGTCGGCCCCGACGGCCGGCCGTCGGTCGCACTCGAAGGCTCGCCGGTCGAGGCCGCGGCGGCGGTCGCGCTCAACTGAACCGGCGGCAGCCGGCGTGCCACGGCGCGCCGGCCTTTCCTTCGCTTCCTTCGCTTCCGTCACGTCATGCGGATGAATGCGCGGGCCGCGCGTGTGCGCGGCCCGTCCGTCAATCCAGCCAGACCCCGTCGAAACGGTGGCCGCCGAGCGGCGAGAACGTCAGCCCGTGCACGCGCTTCGACACGGGCAGCGACACGATCGACGTCGCGATCGGCGTGAACGGCACCTGGTCCTTGAACACGACCTGCGCCTGTTCGTACAGCGCCGTGCGTTTCGCGACGTCCGCATTGGAACGCGCGGCGTCCACCAGCCGTTCGAAATCCTGGTTGCACCATTTCGCGAGATTGCTGCCGTGCACCGCGTCGCAACCGAGCAGCGTGCCGAGCCAGTTGTCGGGATCGCCGTTGTCGCCCGACCAGCCGTACAGGATCGCGTCGTGCTGCCCTTCGAGCTTCGCGCGGCGGTTGTATTCGCCCCATTCGTAGCTGACGATCTTCGCGCGCACGCCGATCTTCGCCCAGTCCTGCTGGATCAACTGCGCCATCAGCTGCGCATTCGGGTTGTACGGGCGCTGCACGGGCATCGCCCACAGCGTGAGGTCGAAGCCGTTCGGGAAACCGGCCTGCGCGAGCAGCGCCTTCGCGGCCGCCGGATCGCGCGGCGCATCCTTCAGGCGCGGGTTGTACGACCATTGCGCGGGCGGCATCGGGTTCGTCGCGATCTTCGCGTCGCCGTTGAACACGGTCTTCACGATCGCCGACTTGTCGATCGCGATGTCGAGCGCGCGCCGCACGTCGACGCGATCGAGCGGCGCATGCTGCGTGTTGTACGCGACGAAGCCGACGTTGAAACCCATCCCCGAGAACAACGACAGCTTCGGGTCGCGCCGCACCGTGTCGAGGTCGGCCGGCCGCGGGAACACCGACACCTGGCATTCGCCGGACACCAGCTTCTGCAGGCGCGCGGCCGGATCGGGCGTGATCGCGAACACGAGACGGGCGAGCTTCACGTCGTCCGGCTTCCAGTAGTCCGGATTCGCGTCGTAGCGGATCAGCGCGTCCTTCTGGTACGTGCGCAGCAGGAACGGCCCCGTGCCGACCGGGAACTGGTTGATGTCGGCCTCTCGATGACGCGCCGCGAGCTGCGACGCGTACTCGGCCGACAGGATCGACGCGAACGCCATCGCGAGATTGCGCACGAACACGACGTCGGGCGTCTTCAGCACGAAGCGCACCGTGTAGTCGTCGACCTTGTCGATGCGTTCGATGTTGCGGTCGAAACCGAGGTCGCTGAAATACGGGAAGCTGACCGGATAGGCCTTGCGGAACGGATCGTCCCGATCGAGCATCCGGCGGAACGTGAACACGACGTCGTCGGCCTGGAACGGCCGCGTCGGCTTGAACCAAGCGGTCGTCTGGAACTTCACGCCGCGCCGCAAATGGAACGTGATCGTGCGCTGGTCGGGCGACACGTCCCAGCTCGTCGCGAGCGACGGTTCGAGATCGAGCGTGCCGCGCCTGAACTGCACGAGCCCGTTGTAGATCGTGAACGTGCTCGCGTCGAAATCGGTGCTCGTCGTGTGCTGGCCCGGATCGAAGCCGGCCGGGCTGCCTTCGGTGCAATACACGAGCGTCTTGCCGGCGGGCGCGGCAAGCGCGTGCGTGGCCGCGCCGGCGAGCAGCAGCGACGCCGCGATGCAGCGCAGGGCCGTCGCGGCGCGCGGCGGTTTCCGCACGCGACGCGCGGCGGGCGAAACGAAAGAGGTCTTCATGGTGGCGGAATCGGTGGCTGTCTTGCAGATGACGACGGCCGATCTTCGCGCGTCGCCCGCCGATCGCTTACCAATTAATTCCGCGTTGCTTATCGCTGGATCGGCATCCCGCCGCCACGGCACGGGGATGTCCGTGCGAGCGTCGGGCACGTGGCCCGCTCGGTCTCTTCCGGCCCCGTGCAGGTTCGCCGAAATGGGTGCATCGTATCGGCTGGCCAACGCCGGCGCGCATCCCGTCGCGCCGCCGATTCCAGGAGGACACACCATGCCTGTCAGCCCCGATACGCCTGCTCGCCCGGTGAAGACGCCGGGCCCCGATCACCCGATCACGATCGAATCGCACCCGCGGCGGGTCGTGGTCAAGGCGGCCGGCCGGATCGTCGCCGACACGCGCCGCGCGCTGGCGCTGCGCGAAGCCGCCTACCCGGCCGTGCTGTACATCCCGCGCGAGGACGCCGACCTGACGCTGCTGCTGCGCACCGATCACGCGACCTACTGCCCGTACAAGGGCGACTGCGCGTACTACTCGATCCCGGTCGGCGGCGAACGCGCGGTCAATGCCGTCTGGACCTACGAGGCGCCCTATCCGGCCGTCGACGCGATCCGCGGGCATCTCGCGTTCTATCCGGATCGCGTCGATTCGATCGAGGAAAGCCCGACCGGCTCCGATTGAGCGTCGCGGCAGCGGTTCAGGCAGCGGCTCGTCGAACGCCGGGCGGCCACGCGTGTGACGCGGCGATTTTTCCGGGGCGGCCTGCCATGCCGCGCCGTTCCGGCCGCGTTCCGGCCGTGTTCCAGCCGCGGTTTGACCACGTTTCGGCTCGTCGCTGCGGGTTCCGGCTCGTCCCGGCGGGTTTTTGCACCGATCGCCGGAGCGAAAGCCGACAACGCGTCCACCGCTGATTTGCATATGCGCATTCGTTGGTTGGCCGCCGGTGCAGGCGGACGTATCGTCACGAGTCCGGCGCGGGCCGGCCCGTGGCGTGCAGCGCCCGCATCCGGCCCCGCCCTGCGCCGACCGCGTCGCCCTTCGCGCGCGGCCCGCTCCTTCGCCCGCAGGACGCCTCGATGAACGACACACCGCACGCAGACGTTGAACCGACACCGGCGAACCCGCATCGCCGCCACTGGCTGCAAGGCGCGGCCGCCGGGCTGGCCGGGCTCGCGCTCGGCCCGCTCGCCGGCCTGCCCGCGCACGCGCAAGACAGCGGCACGCGGCTGCGCGTCGGCTTCCAGAAATACGGCAACTTCGTCGTGCTCAAGGCACGCGGCACGCTGGAAAAGCGGCTCGCGAGCCAGGGCGTCACGGTGCAATGGCTCGAATTTCCGGCCGGCCCGCAATTGCTCGAGGGCCTGAACGCCGGCGCGATCGACGTCGGCACGGTCGGCGAGACGCCACCGATCTTCGCGCAGGCGGGCGGCGTCGATTTCGTCTACATCGGCAACGAGCCGCCCGCGCCACAGGGCGAGGCGATCGTCGTGCTGCCCGATTCACCGATCCGCAACGTCGCGCAGCTGCGCGGCAAGAAGGTGGCTTTCAACAAAGGTTCGAACGTCCACTACCTGCTCGTGAAGGCACTCGAACACGCAGGCCTGACGTATGCCGACATCCAGCCGATCTACCTGACGCCCGCCGACGCGCGCGCGGCGTTCGTGCAGCGCAACGTCGATGCGTGGGTGATCTGGGATCCGTACCTGGCCGCCGCCGAGCGGCAGATCGGCGCGCGCGTGATCGCGAACGGCGAAGGGCTCGTGCGCAATACGCAGTACTACCTCGCCGCACGAAAATACGCGGCCGCTCATCCGCAGGTGCTGCGCGCGCTGCTCGACGAAGTCGACGCGGTCGACCGCTGGGCACGCGACCATGTGACGGAAGTCGCCGCGCAACTGTCGCCGCTCGTCGGCCTCGACGCGCCGACGCTCGAAGTCGCGCTCAAGCGCGCCGGTTATGGCGTGCAGCCGATCAGCGACGCGACGCTCGCGTATCAGCAGAACATCGCCGACGCGTTCAGCGCGCTGAAGCTGATTCCCGGCAAGCTGTCGGTGGCCAGCGCACGCTGATGCACTGCCGCTGACGCACGGCACGGCACGACCCGGCATGCGTGCGTCAGCGCGCGGAGGCCGCGCCGATGCGTCGCCATTCGTCGTAGTCGGTGACGAGGCCCGCTTCGTCGACCGCGATATCGGCCGCATACGTGCCGCTTTCGTAGCGGTACACGTGTTCCGCCGTGCGGGTATAACGCTGCTCGCCGCGCACGAACTCGAATTCGGGAAAGCGCAGCCACGCGGTATGGATCACGGCCGCCTCGCCGACGGCCAGCCCGAGCCGCCGGATCGGCAACGTGTTCGTCGACGGGCTGAAACCGAGATCGATATCGGTCGCGCCCGCGAGCGCCGGTACGTCGACGCCGTCGATCGTCCAGCGCCCTGCGTCGCACGCGATATCCCGCTGCCGCGGCGGCTGCGTACCGCCCCACTGCGTGATGCGTGCCGCGCGCGTGAGCCAGTCGGCACCGCACGAGATCGCGTAATCGACACGAAACGGCGCGCCGTCGATCGCGCCCGACACCGACCCCGACAAACCGATACCCGTTCGCGACTCGACGAGCCTGCACCATTCGGCCGCCTGCCAGGTCTGCACGATCTGCCATGCGACGCAGCGCGTGCGCACCGCTTCATCCTGTTGCGTCATGTCGTCGTCTCCAGTCGATCGCACGGAAGCCGATTGTCGCCCATCGCACCGGCGAACACACGCGGCCTGCGCAACCGATGGTCAGTATCGGGTCGCTCCACACCTTCATTCAGCCGTGCTTTGGTACCATCCGTCGATCGGCATCAACCGGAACCGGACAAGGGGCGCGACTTCATGGATTTGCTGGCGACGATGCGCATCTACGTCAGGGTTGTCGAGCGCGGCACGATGTCCGGCGCGGCGCGCGATCTCGACATGGGCCAGCCGGCCGTCAGCGAGCGTATCGAACGGCTCGAGAAGCATCTCGGCACACGGCTTCTGATGCGCAGTGCGCGCACCCTCGTGTGCACGGAAGAAGGCCGGATCTTCTACGACCGCAGCAAGGCGCTGCTCGAAGCGGCCGACGATGCGGTCGCATCGGTCTCGAAGACGGAAACCGCGCTCGACGGCACGATCCGGCTCGCGGCGCCGCAATGCTTCGGCGAGGTCGTGCTGCCGGGCGTGCTGATGCATGTCCGCACCGCGTATCCGGGCCTGCACATCGATCTGGTCCTGAACGACGACATCGTCGATCCGGTCACGGAAGGCGTCGACATCTCGATCCGCGTCGGACAGCTCGGCGACGGCGGGTTCGTCGCGCACCCGGTCGGCGCGGTGGGCCGCCGGCTCGTCGCCGCGCCGTCGTATCTCGACCGGTGCGGCCCGATCGACACGGCGGCCGATCTGGCCAACCATCCGTTCATCCGCGTGAAAGGCGTCTTCGCGAGCGAACGGCTGCCCCTGCAGCACGACGGCGGCCCGCTCGAATACGCGCGCATCCGCACGATCATGACGACGAGCCACTGGCGGCCGATGTTCGACACGATCGCGGCGGGCGGCGGCATCGGCGTGGTCCAGCACCCGGCCTGCGCCGACGCGCTCGCGGCCGGCACGCTCGTCGAGCTCCTGCCGCGCTACGCGATTCCCGACTTCGCGCTCAACGTGCTCGTCCACGCGCAGCGGCCGCTGCCGCCGCGCGTGCGGGCCGTCGTCGACGTGCTGAAGCAGGACATCCCGCCGCTGCTGGCCCGCGCCGCCCGCTGACGACGGCAGCCGCCGTCAAGCCTGCAGCGACTTCCCCGGCTCCTTCACGTGCGCGTCGACTTCCATCTGGTAGAAGCGCGCGCTGACGAAACCGAACAGCGTCCAGCCCAGGAACACGCACAGGCCGCCGAGCATCAGCGCCTGCTCGCCCGAGCTGAACAGCGCATAGAAGCTGTACGCAGTGGCCACCATCGCGATCACGTTCGTCAGCAGCGCCTTCGCCGGCGGCACCTTCGCGACCTTCTGGATCGTGATCAGCGCGGCCATCGACATCACGTAAGGCACGAGGTTCGTGACAACGGCCAGATCGACGATCTTCTGGAACTGGCTGCTCAGTTCCGGGCTGATCGTCATCAGCGCGAGCGCGACCTGCGCAACGAGCAGGATCACCATCCCGACGATCGGCGTGCCGGTGCGGGTCGCCTTCGCGAACACCGGCAGGAAATAACCGACGTCCGCCGAACTCTTGAACACCTGCGCGACCGTGAACTGCCAGCCGAGCAGCGAGCCGATGCACGCGATCACCATCAGCGCGGTGACGATCGTGCCGACCGTCGGCGTGAACATCGTCGCGAACGCAATGCCGAACGGTGCGTTCGACTTCGCGAGGATCGCGTTGGGCACGATCCCTGCGATCACGTTGGTCGACACGATGTAGAAGATCGCCGACGCGATCGTGCCGCCGAGCACGGCGATCGGCACGTTGCGCTCCGGATTCTCGACCGCGTCCGAGTTCGCGCACGCGGATTCGAGCCCGAGGAACGCCCACAGCGTCACCGCGATCGAGCTGCTGACGGCCGGCCCGAACGGCAGGTTGTTCGGATTCCACGCGGCGCCCCAGGTCGCGCCGCTGAACCAGAACCAGCCGATCAGCGACACGGCGACGACCGGAATGATCACGCCCCACACCGTCACCGCGCCGATCCGGCCGGTGATGCGCGAGCCGCCGAAGTTCGCGACCGTCGTGAGCACGAGCAGGAAGATCGTCCACAGGCCGGTTTGCAGCGGCGACAGCGTCGCGTCGAACAGCACGGTGCCGTAGCCGACTGCCGTCACGCCGATCGCGACGTTGGCGATCACCAGCGACAGCCCGTACGTGTAGTTCGCCATGTAGTTGCCGGCCTTGCCGAACGCGTATTCCGCGTAGCCGCCCATCCCGCCCGGCTTGCGGCTCAGCATGCCGCAGCGCGCGAACGCATAGGCCAGCGCGAGCGAGCCGCCGGCCGTGACGATCCACGACAGCAGCGAGATCGTGCCGACCTGCGCGAGCTTCGACGGCAGCAGGATGATGCCGGAGCCCATCATGTTGACCGCCGTGAGGATGGTCAGCTGCCAGACGTTCATCCGGTTCTTCGGCGCGGCCGCCGTGGCCGCGTCGGACATGCGCGCTGCGTTTTCCATGATGTCGATCCTTCGATGTGAGGCCGCCGCGCGGCCGGTCGCCTGCTCGCGTGCTCGCGTGTTCGCGTGTTCGCCTGCTCGCGGGTTGACCCGTTCGCCCGGCCGGATGCTCAGGCCGTCAGGCAGTACACGCGGTACGTGCCGTCCTCGACTTCCACGCCGTGGGTGTCGTGCGCGAAGCCCGGGAAGCGCCGGTCATACGCCTCGAGCGCCTTCAGGTAACCGAGCACCGGGCCGCCGGCCGGCCCCGCGTTCTCGCCGGGCATCAGCAGCGGAATGCCCGGCGGATACGGCACGACGCCGGTAGCGACCGTGCGTCCGGCCAGCTCCTCGAGCGTGACCTGCTCGACGCGGCCCTGCACCAGATGCTCGTACGCGCGCACCGGGCTCATCTCCGGCTTCGGCAGGATCGAGAAGGCTTCCGACATCAGCCGCGTCGTGCCGAGCTGCTCCATCGCCGCGAACATCGTGTCGGCCAGGTCCTTCAGCCCCATGCCCGCATAGCGCGAACCATGCGCCTTCGCGAGCGACGGAATCGCCATGTCGAGCGGCAGGTTCGCGTCGTAGTCGCGCTTGAAGTCGCACAGCGCGCTGACGAGCGAGCCCCACTTGCCTTTCGTGATGCCGATCGAGAACAGGAACAGGATCGTGAAGTCGGTCGTCTTCTCGACGACGATCCCGCGCGCATCGAGATACGCGGTCAGAACGCTCGCCGGAATGCCGACCGGCATCAGGCCGCCGGCCGGCGCGACACCCGGCGTGACGATCGACACCTTGATCGGATCGAGCATGCAGTAGCCGTCCTCGATGTTGCCGAAGCCGTGCCATTGCGCGCCGGGGCGCAGCACCCAGCACGACGGATCGCTCGCGAGCAGCTCGGGCGGCGCATCGTGGAACGGGAGCGTGCGGCCCGTGCGCGTCTCGAGCACGGTGTCCGGTTGCCAGCATTCGAAGAACCAGTCGCCTTTCGCGCCGAACTCGCTGTTCATTCGCGCGATCATCTGCCGGAACGCGACGGCCTCCTCGATCGACTCGTGCGTGAGCGCCGCGCCGCCGGGGCCGTCCATCATCGCGGCCGCGACGTCGTTCGACGCGATGATCGCGTAGTTCGGCGACGTCGACGCGTGCATCATGAATGTTTCGTTGAACTGGCCATGCGGGATCGGGTTGCGGCCGTCGCGCACGTGGATGTACGACGCCTGCGACAGCGCGGTCAGCAGCTTGTGCGTCGACTGCGTCGCGAACACCGTCGGGCGGTCCGCATGGTGGTCGCGCGGGTCGCCGTGCATCGCGTGGCGATCGCGGTAGAGCGGATTGAAACGCGCGTAGCCATACCAGGCCTCGTCGAAATGCAATCGATCGACGCTCGCGCCGAGCAGTTCCTCGACGCGCGCGACGTTGTAGCACAGGCCGTCGTACGTCGAGTTGGTGACGATCGCATGCTTCGGCTGGCGATCGGCGAGCCCGGCCGTGAGCGGGTTCGACGCGATCGCCTCGCGGATCGCCGTCTGCGTGAGGCGCTCGGACGCGATCGGACCGATGATCCCGTAGCGGTTGCGCGTCGGCACGAGGTAGGTCGGGATCGCACCCGACATCGTCATCGCGTGTTCGGCCGACTTGTGGCAGTTGCGGTCGCACAGCGCGATCTGGTCGCGGCTCACGCTCGCCATCAGGATGATGCGGTTCGACGTCGACGAGCCGTTCGTCACGTGATACGTGCGATGCGCGCCGAACACGCGTGCCGCGTAGCGCTCGCTCTCGCCGATCGGCCCCGAGTGGTCGAGCAGCGAACCGAGCTCGCCGACCGAGATCGACAGGTCGGAACGGAACAGCGCTTCGCCGAAGTATTCGAAGAACGCGCGGCCCACCGGCGATTTCAGGAAACCCGTGCCGCCCGTGTGGCCGGGTGTATGCCATGAGTATTCGTAGACGCGCGAGAATTTCGCGAGCGCGCCGAACATCGGCGGCAGCACGGTGGCGCGATAGCGTTCGATCGCCGCATGGATGCGCCCGCCGATGAAGTCGGCGGTATCTTCGAGCAGCCACACGAAATCGTCGACCTGGCCCATCACCGCGGACGGCACCGTCGATGCGACGCTGCGGTCGGCCAGCAGGAAGATCGGCACCTTGCCGTTGCGATGGCGGACCGCGTCGAGCACGGCCTCGGACGGCCCGTGGCCGTCCACGCCGAGATCCCAGTCGAGCAGCACGCACTGGATCGACGGGTCGGAACGGATCAGCATGATCGCATCGTCGGCCGAGGTTGCCGTGAGCACGTCGATGTCGCGCTGCGCGAGCTCCGCGCTCAGCGTGCGGACCGCGCGCCCGGTCGCCGTTTCCTGCGTGATCTCGTCGTCGACCAGAAGCGCGCGCATGCCGAGACGACGAATGCCACCGACGGACGTATTCATGTTGTTGCCCTCGTTGTTCCGATGCTTCGTTAGTGTGATCCGTCTCACGAGCACGCGGACAGCAGGCCACGGGCCGCGGCGTGAGACGCTCGCCAATCCGGTTTGATTCGCCATCCAATTCGGAGCCGACTATGCCATAGATGCCTTTTGATGAAAAGCAGACGATTCGGTGAAACTGTCAGCCGTTTTCAAATCGCATTTCACGCCCGGTTCATTTTGATGTGCATTGCAACACGCGCATTCCCGGTTATTCGAGTGCTTTCACGCGGCAGCCGGACCGGCGATTCCGGTCGATTGAATTCGCAGGGTTTTGTTGCTACGATCGGCTGCGCCGTGCGTTGACCGGCGGCGGCTGCACGGCGCCGCGCAAGGCCTCTCCGCGCGGCGCGCCGTGCGTCATTCGGCATTCAGCATTCGCGGGAGCATTTCAATCGGCTGCGGCGCGTGCCGGATTATGCGGATTACGCGCCCGTGCGAATGCGGCTCCCGTTTCGGCACATTTACGGGAGAATTCGCGTGAGCCTGTTGAAAATCGCAGTCGAGCCGGCGCTGATCGGCGCCTTCCTCACCACGCATGAACAGGTCGATGTATTTCAGACCGATTTCACGAATATCGCGGCAATCGTGGTCGGAATCGATTCGGCGCAACAGGTGCTGAAAACCGTCGAACGAACCGGGTTCGCGATTCCGTTCTTCGTCGCGGTCGAGCCCGGCCAGGAAGTGCCGCCGTCGGTCCTGCCGAGCGCGAGCGGCGTGATCCAGCTCCGTCATGGCGGCCGCCACTACTACGGCCGGCAGATCTCCGCCGCCGCCGACATCTACAGCGAGAACCTGCTGCCGCCGTTCTTCAAGGTGATGCGCGAATACGTGCAGCGCGGCTATGTGGAGTTCGACTGCCCCGGCCACCAGGGCGGCCAGTTCTTCTCGAATCATCCGCTCGGCCGGATGTTCTTCGACTTCTTCGGCGAGACGATCTTTCGCGCCGACCTCTGCAACGCGGATGTCCGGCTCGGCGACCTGCTGATCCACGAAGGCCCCGCGCTGGAAGCGCAGCGCAATGCCGCGCGGATCTACAACGCGGACAAGACATATTTCGTGCTGAACGGCACGTCGACGTCGAACAAGGTCGTCACGAGCGCACTGCTCGCCCCCGACGATCTCGTGCTGTTCGACCGCAACAACCACAAGTCGGTGCATCTCGGCGCGCTCGTGCTGTCCGGCGCGCGCCCGGTCTACCTCGAAACCGCGCGCAACGCGTGGGGCCTCATCGGCGGCGTCGACAGCGCGGCGCTCGACGAAGCGCGCATTCGCGACGCAATCCGCGACGTCGCGCCGGAGCGCGCCGACCGGCCGCGCCCATTCCGGCTCGCGGTGATCCAGCTCGGCACCTACGACGGCACGATCTACAACGCGCGCGAAATCGTCGACCGGATCGGGCATCTGTGCGACTACATCCTGTTCGATTCGGCGTGGGTCGGCTACGAGCAGTTCATCCCGATGATGCAGGACTGCTCGCCGCTGATGCTCGCGCTCGGCCCCGACGATCCCGGCATCTTCGTCACGCAGTCGGTGCACAAGCAGCAGGCCGGCTTCTCGCAGACGTCGCAGATCCACAAGAAGGACAGCCACATCGAAGGCCAGAAACGCTTCTGCGATCACCGGCGCTTCAACAACGCGTACATGATCCATGCGTCGACGAGCCCGTTCTACCCGATGTTCGCGGCGCTCGACGTCAACGCGCAGATGCACGCGGGCCCGGCCGGCAAGCGCCTGTGGCGCGACTGCGTCGCGCACGGCGTCGACGCGCGCAAGCTGCTGCTCAAGACCTGCCGCCAGATCCGTCCGTTCGTGCCGCAGAACGTCGACGGCCGCCCGTGGGCCGACTACCCGACCGAGCAGATCGTCGACGACCTGCGCTTCTTCCGCTTCCACCCGGCCGACACCTGGCACGGCTTCGAGGGTTATGCGGACGACCAGTATTTCGTCGACCCGTGCAAGCTGCTGCTGACGACACCCGGCATCGATCGCGATACGCACGAGTACGCGCCGTTCGGCGCGCCGGCGCCGATCCTCGCGCGCTACCTGCGCGAGCACGGCGTCGTGCCCGAGAAGGCCGACCTGTACACGATCCTGTTCCTGCTCACGCCGTCGGAAAGCTTCGGCAAGCTGCAGCACCTGGTCGCGCACCTCGCGCAGTTCGAACGGCATCTCGACCAGGACACGCCGCTGCGCGAAGCGATTCCGTCGCTGTGCGAAGCGTATCCGGAGCTGTACGGCAACATGCGCCTGCGGCAGCTGTGCCAGCGGATGCACGACTTCTACCGTAGCCACGACATGAAGCATCTGCAGAAGCTGATGTTCCGGCGCGCACGATTTCCGAAGCAGGCGATGCTGCCGCAGGCCGCGAACGCCGAGCTGATCCGCAACAACGTCGAACTCGTCACGCTCGATCGCATCGAAGGCCGGATCGCGACGGAAGGCGCGTTGCCCTATCCGCCCGGCATCTTCTGCGTGGTGCCCGGCGAAGTCTGGAGCGGCCCGGCGCTCGACTACTTCCGCGCGCTCGAAGCCGGGATCAACGCGCTGCCGGGTTTCGAGCCGGAAATCCAGGGCGTCTATCTGCAAACGCAGCCGGACGGCACGAAACAGGCGTCGGCGTATGTGGTGGCGGCCGGCGCCGACGCGTCGAGCGCATAACCCGGCGGGCAGTGCGGCAGCTGTGCTTCGGGACTGCCGGACGGCGCGGGCATCGTGACGTGAATGCGTGGCGGGCGGCGCGCCGCGCCCGCCCCGTCACCACGCGTGCCGGTAAATCTCCAGCGCGTCTGCTTCCGTCACCTCGCGCGGGTTGTTCACGAGCAGGCGCGTCTGCAGCATCGCGTCCGACGCCATCCTCGGCAGGTCGGCCTCGCCGATACCGACTTCGCGCAGCGTGCGCGGAATGCCCGTCGCGGCGATCAGCCGGTCGATCTCGCCGATCAGCGCGTGCGTACGCGCTTCGTCGCTGCCCGTCGCCGACGGCGCGACGATCGCCGCGAGTTCCGCATACAGCGGTGCGGCGGCCGGTGCGTTGAAACGCAGCACGTGCGGCAGCACGAGCGCGTTCGACAGCCCGTGCGGCACATGGAAGATCCCGCCGACCGGATAGGCCAGCGCGTGCACGGCAGCGACCGGCGCATTCGCGAACGCCTGCCCCGCGAACATCGCGCCGACCAGCATCGCCTCGCGCGCGTGACGGTCGTGGCCGTCGTCGCACGCTGCGAGCAGGTTGCGCGACAGCAGCGTCAGCGCGTGCACGGCCAGCATGTCGGACACCGGGTTCTTCAGCCGCGCGGACGTGTAGGCCTCGATCGCATGCACCATCGCATCGATGCCCGTCGCGGCCGTCGCCGCGCGCGGCAGGCCGAGCGTCAACTCGGCGTCGAGGATCGCGACATCGGCGAACAGGTGCGGCGACACGACGCCCATCTTGCGCGCCTCGCCGACCGTGACGATCGACACGGCCGTCACTTCGGAACCCGTGCCGGCCGTCGTCGGCATCTGCACGAGCGGCAGCCGCGCGCTCGTGACCTTGTCGACGCCGTACATGTCGGCCAGCGCCTGCTGCCCGGGCACGAGCACCGCGATCAGCTTCGCGACGTCCATCGACGATCCGCCGCCCAGGCCGAGCACGATCTCGGCATCGGCCGCGACGGCCCGCTCGGTCGCGTCCAGCACCACGTGCTCGGGCGGATCGGCGATCACGTCGTCGATCACGGTGACCTGCCAGCCGTGCGCGGCGAGGCTCTCCAGCGCCGGCGCGAGCACGCCGCTGCGATGCAGGAACGCATCGGTGACGACGCACAGCCGCACGAGCGCCGGAAAGCGTTCACGCAACAACGCGCCGAGCCGGCGCGCGGCGCCGAATTCGACGACCTGCGTCGGCACGGTACGGAATTGAAACGGGTTCATCAGGCACCTCCCGGCGACGTCGCCGTGCCGGTGTCCGGCTGCACCATGAAGCGCAACACGTCGCGGCGATCGAGCAACGGAAAGATCGCGCCGACACCGATCCGCTGGAAATGCGGCGTATCCCGATGCACGTCGAGGCCGTCCGCGTAGCGGTAGCGTTCGAGGATCACGATGTGGTCGGGGTCCTCCGCCGACCGGAAATACGCGTAGTCGAGGTTCTGCGGCTCGGTGCGCGTCGCCGGCGCGAGTTCCGCGAGCAGTTCGAGCACGCGGTCGCCGTTGCCGGGTTTGGCGAAGAAATGCGCGATGACCTGCAGGTAGGGTTCGTTCATGTTGCGCTCCGTGTTCGACTGGGGGCCGTCACGACGGGGACGCACACGATGCGCGGCGAACCGGGGGATTCGAACGCGACGGCGCAACGCCGTGTCACTGGCTTGTCGTCGCATTGTATTGAATCCGCACGGTCTTCGCAGAGCCGGCATCGGGCCGCAAAAGGCCCGGCGAAACCCGTGCCCCGATCACGAGGCGGCGGATCGCAGCGGGGAGCCCGCCGTGACGATTACCACAGCACCGTGCGCCCCAGATAGTCGAGATATTCGAGCCCCGGGCGCGCCCGCTTGGCGACCAGCACGTCGACGAGGCTCGGCACGCTTTCCTCGATCGTCAGGCGCGCATCCGGCCCGCCCAGCTCCGTGCGGACCCAGCCGGGTGCCATCAGCACCATCGCACGCCGCGTATCGGCCTGGCGCGCCGCGAAGCTGCGCATGAACTGGTTCAGCGCGGCCTTGCTGCCGCGATAGACCTCGCGCATCCCGCTGACGTTGTTCGCGACGCTGCCCTGCCCCGACGACATCGCACCGATCAGGCCGTCCGCGGTCACGCAATCCTGCAGCGTCTCGATCACGCGCATCGGCGCCAGCGCATTCGTGACCATCACGCGCACGAACTCGTCGGTCGTCACTTCGCCGATCGTTTCGGTCGGCTCGTTCGTCATTCCCGCGTTCACGAACAACATGTCGAAGCGCCGGCCCGACAGCCGCTCGCGTAGCGCCGCCAGTTGCGCCGGCTCGCAGATGTCGAGCGTCTCGATGTCGAGCCGGCCGTCGAACCGGTCGGCGAGGTCATGCAGCCGCGTGCGCCCCGATCCCTCCCGCACGGTGCCCGTGACGCTCCAGCCCTTGCCCAGGAATTGCTCCGCCATCGCGAGGCCGAGGCCGCGCGAGGCCGCGACGAGCAGGATCGTCGGTGCGTTTTTACTCGATACAGTCGATTGCATGGTGTCCGCCTTTGCCGGGTTGCGTCATGCAGCCACTATAGGTGCGCATCCCGACAGGCGCCAGACGCATCCGACTCAAACCATAGTTGCATCGAACGCCATGTCACATCGTGCAGTGGCGTATCCTGTCGCCATGGAAGACATCGACCTGAACCTCGTCACCGCGCTCGACGTGCTGCTGTCGGAAGGCAGCGTGACCGGCGCCGCGCGCCGGCTTGGCCTGAGCACGTCCGCGATGAGCCGCACGCTCACGCGGCTGCGGGTGTCCACCGGCGATCAGCTGCTCGTGCGCGCCGGGCGCAAGCTCGTGCCGACGCCGCACGCAGCCGCGTTGCGCGACCGCGTGCACGCGATCGCAACCGATGCGCGCGCGGTGCTGCGGCCGGCAACGGCCGACGTGGATCTGACGACGCACGCGTCCACGTTCACCATCCGCGCGGCCGCATCGTTCATGGAAATGCTCTCCGGCCCGGTGGTCGCCGCACTCGGCGAAATCGCGCCGCAGGTGCGCATCCGCTTCGTCCCGAAACCCGACCGCGATCCGCAAGCGCTGCGCGACGGCGCCGTCGATCTGGAAATCGGCAAACGCGGCGACGATGCCCCCGAACTGCACACACGCATGCTGTTTCACGACTGGCACGTCGCGGTGGCACGCGCCGGGCATCCGCTGTTCGCATCGGGCAGGATCACGCCCGCGCGTTATGCGGCCTGCCGTCACGTGATCGCGTCGCAGCTCGGCGATTTCGGCGGGCCGGCCGACGACCCGGCCGGCGGGGCCGGCCAGGGCGACACCGTGCGCGTCGTCGTACCGGGCTACCCCGATGCGATGCGTGTCGCGGCCAGCACCGACCTCATTGCGCTCGTGCCGCGCTCGAGCCTCGGCAACGCGTTTTCGCCGGGGCTCACGGACGCCCTCGGGCTGCGCAGCTTCGAGATCCCGGTGCGCCTGCCCGGGATCCTCGTTTCCGCGCTGTGGCATCCGCGCATGCACGGCGACCCCGTGCATCGCCGCCTGCGCGATGCGGTCATCGCCGTCTGCCAGCGCGCGTATCCGGATTCCCGCACACCGCACACATCGCACACATCACGCCCGCCGGCACGCCGCACCGGCTCGCGCACCGCAGGCTGACACGCGGTTCAGACCAGCCGGCCGCCGCCGTCGATGTGCAGGATCTCGCCGTTCATGAAGCCGTTGCCCAGCAGGAACGCGATCGCCTCCCCCACTTCATCGGCACGCCCGACCCGGCCGCCGGGCAAAGCCGACGCCGCACCGGCGAGAATCGCGTCGCGCGCTTCCGCGCCGAACGCGTCGTAGAGCGGCGTCTCGACGAAGCCGGGCGCGACGACGTTCACGCGAATCGGCTTCAGTTCCAGCGCGAGCGACTGCGCCAGTGCCTCGACGCCGCGCACGGCGGCGGCGATGACGGACGTGCCGTGCGCGGCCGGACGATCCGACAGTTGCCCGCCGGTCAGCACGATCGAGCCGGTTGCCGGCATCAGCGGCAACGCGGCCCGGATCGCGTAGACCGGCCCGGCGATACGTTCCTGCAGCGCGGCGAGCAGGTGATCGGGATCGGTCTCGTTCAGCTTGCCCGCAATGAACCGGCCGGCCGTGACGACCAGGTGATCGACGCGCGTGAGCGCGTCGAATACGGCCTGCACCGCCTGCCGGTCCGCGATGTCGGCCACCGCGATGCGCGCGCCGCCGATCGCTTGCGCAGCGGCCTCGAGCTTCGCGCGGGTCCGGCCGACCAGCGTGACGCTCGCGCCTTTCGCCTTCGCGGCGGCCGCGGCCTCGAGGCCGATTCCGGAGCTTCCGCCGAATACCACGACGTGCGCACCGTCCAGTGCCGAAGATTGCGTTGCCTCGTTCATGTCGACTCCTCGTCAGGGATTGAAGGTTCGCGAACGTTAGGTCATTCTCCATTGCGCAGGAACGTGGGAGACTTGAATAAGGTTCATTCCCGAAAGGAATAAGATGGAATCGCTGCGATCCATGCGCGTGTTCGTCCGCGCCATCGAGCTCGGCAATTTCTCGGCGGTCGCGCGCGAGGAAGGCACCGGCCAGCCGACGATCAGCAAGATCGTCGCCGCGTTCGAAAAGGAACTGGGCGTCCGCCTGCTCGAACGCTCGACCACGAGCCTCGCGCCCACCGACGAAGGCCGCCGCTTCTACGATCGCTGCAAACGCGTGATCGACGAATACGCGAGCGCGGTGGCCGAGGTGCGCGGGCAAACGGTGCGGCCGGTCGGCAAGCTGGTCGTCAATGCGCCGCTGGGGCTGGGCGAGCTGAGGCTGAATGCGCTCGTGCTCGAATTCCTCGCCGCATGGCCGGAGATCGAGGTCGAGCTGCAATTGACCGATCGCGTGATCGACCTGGTCGAAGAAGGCGTCGACGTCGCCATTCGCCTCGGCCACCTGCTGCCGCCGGATGCCGTGGCGCGCCCCATCGCGTCGTCGCCCCGCCTGCTCGTCGCCACGCCGAAGTACGTCGCGCAGGCACCGAGGCTCCGCCGGCCGGAAGACCTGGCGCGGCACGCGTACGTCGGCTACGCACGCGCGGACATCGGCAACGAACTGGCATTCGCCCGCGGCGACGAGCAGGTCGCCGTTCCGGTGCACGGCCGGTATCGCGTAAACAGCTCGATGGCGCTGCGGGAATGCTTTCTCGCCGGGAACGCGGTGGGCAGCGGGCCGGCGTGGCTGGTTCAGGACCTGATCGACAGCGGCCAACTCGTCCGGTTGCTGCCGAAGTGGGACATGGTGCCGCCGCATGCGCTGCACCTCGTGTATGCGTCGCGCCGGTATCTGCCGCTCAGGACCCGCACGTTCCTGCAGTTCATGGAGCAGCGGATTCCCGGGCTGCCCGGGTTCCATGCGACGACCGCCGCGACCGCCAACTCGGCCGCCAATTCGGCCGCGCGCGCATCGCGGCAGCCCCGCTGACCGGCGGGCGTCGCGGTCACGGCCGCCCGGGTGCCGATCCGCCACCGTTTTCCCGATCCGCCGAATTCCCGCTATTGCAGCGCCACCCGGCGGCGCCGGCAGGCCGTTCGGCTAAAATGCCGCACTTTCCACCTTGTCCGGCCCGCTCGCCATGCAACCCGCCTCCTCCGCCCAACCCGCCGCCCATGGCGCCGACGCCGCAGATGCGGCCCGCGACCTCGTCTACGGCCCGAACGACCGGCCGGCGCCGATGGTCGCCTTCATCGCAGCGCTGCAGCACCTGCTGGCGATCATCGTGCCGATCGTCACGCCCGGCCTGCTGATCTGCCAGGCGCTCGGCGTATCCAGCCGCGATACGACCCTCATCGTGTCGATGTCGCTGGTGATTTCCGGCATCGCCACCTTCGTCCAGTGCAAGCGCTTCGGCCCGCTGGGCGCCGGCCTGCTGATCGTCCAGGGCACCAGCTTCAACTTCGTCGGCCCGCTGATCGCCGGCGGCAGCCTGATGGTCAAGCAAGGCACGCCGGTCGAAACCGTGATGGCCGCGATCTTCGGCGTCGTGATTGCGGGGTCGTTCGTCGAAATGGGCGTGTCGCGCATCCTGCCGTTCGTGAAGCGCCTGATCACGCCGCTCGTCACCGGCATCGTCGTGCTGCTGATCGGCCTCACGCTGATCAAGGTCGGCCTCATCAGCATGGGCGGCGGCTTCGGCGCGATGGCCAACGGCACCTTCGCGAGCGCGGAGAACCTGACGCTGTCGGGCCTCGTGCTCGGCACGATCATCCTGCTGAACCGCGTGCCGATCGTGTGGGTGCGCAGCACCGCGCTGGTCATCGCGCTCGTCATCGGTTATCTCGCGGCCGCGTTCCTCGGCCGCCTCGACTTCACCGGCATGCACCAGGCCGCGCTGTTCCAGGTCCCGACGCCGCTGCACTTCGGCATCGGCTTCTCGTGGTCGCTGTTCGTGCCGATGCTGATCATCTACCTCGTCACGTCGCTCGAAGCGATCGGCGACGTCACGGCCACCAGCAAGATCTCGAACGAGCCGGTCGAAGGGCCGGTGTGGATGCAGCGGATCAAGGGCGGCGTGCTCGTCAACGGCGCGAACTCGCTGCTGGCCGGTGTGTTCAACACGTTTCCGAGCTCGGTGTTCGCGCAGAACAACGGCGTGATCCAGATCACCGGCGTCGCCAGCCGCCACGTCGGCATCTGGATCGCGGGGATGCTCGTGGTGCTCGGCCTGTTCCCGGTCGTCGCCGGCGTGCTGCAGGCCGTGCCGGAACCCGTGCTCGGCGGCGCGGCGATGGTGATGTTCGGCGCGGTGGCCGCATCGGGCATCAACATCCTCGCGGGCGTCCAGCTCGATCGCCGCGCGCTCCTGATCATCGCGGTGTCGCTCGCGCTCGGCCTCGGCGTGTCGCAGGTGCCGGACATCCTCAACAGCCTGCCGCACGCGCTGAAGAACGTGCTGGAATCGGGCGTGGCGACGGGCGGCATCTGCGCGCTCGTGATGAACTGGTTCCTGCCGGAAAAGAAGTAAGCGGATGAGCCCCACGACGCGCGGTACGCCTGACGGGCCGCACCGCGCGTCGTACCGGCCGGCATCCGCTGCGCCCGGTGCGGGCAACGCGATCGGCGTATCGCCGACCGGCCGACTCCGCTCGCGCCACCCATTGCCCCGATTCCACGCGGCGCCGCGGCGCGCCTGAAACCGCTCGGCCGCTATCGCCGGCATCACCGGTTCCCGTACGAACGCCGCATCGGAGAATTGCAGCAGCGTACGCACGACAGCCACCACGTCGTGAACCGGCAGCAGCCCGCCATCGCAAGGGCGTCCGGCGCGGCACCAGCCACCAGCCACACCCCACGAAACGCACACACCGAACTGCACTTTTGACGTGCCCCGGGGTTATCGACCCCGTGTCGGCGCCGATCAAAGGTCAAACTCGGTCATGCCGCCTTGGCCGATCAATTTGGGCTGGTTAGAATCACGACATGCCCCGCGCCCCTGCCCCCAACAACG
>NZ_LDUL01000080.1:0-914 GCF_001043615.1 Burkholderia sp. LK4 | reverse complement strand
AGAAGCTGTTGCGAAATTACGGATTAGGTCTGTTAACTTTTTCGAGAGGGTGTTAACTTTCTGACTTGTTTTGCCTGCCAGGAAGCGATGCCCAAAGAACTGATAGACGACGAGCTGTGGTCACTCATCGAACCTCTACTGCCGAAGCGGGCACCACGGAACCGCCGATACGCGGGGCGCAAGCCGACGCCGGACCGAGCGGTGTTGACCGGCATCGTATTCGTGCTGCGCTCGGGCATCGCCTGGAATCTGCTGCCGCAAGAAATGGGCTGCGGCTCAGGCACGGCGTGCTGGCGGCGGCTGGTGGCGTGGCAAGAGGCCGGTGTCTGGCAACGCATCCACGAAGCGCTGCTGGCGGAGTTACGCCGTCGTGACCAACTCGACATGGCACGCGCGATTGTCGACAGCTCGTCGGTCCGCGCGATGCTCGCGGGAAAAAAACCGGCCCGAACCCAACGGACCGGCGCAAGCTCGGCAGCAAGCACCACCTCATCGTCGACGCGCAAGGTATCCCGCTCGCGGTCATCTTGACTGCCGCGAATTGCAACGACATCACGCAACTCGATGCGTTGGTTGCGGCGATCCCTCCCATCCGAGGAAAGCGCGGACGGCCACTGCGCAAACCGAAGATTGTTCAGGGCGACCGGGGCTACAGTTCCGAGCCGCACCGGCAGCGTCTGCGCGAACGCGGCATCACGCCCTTGCTTGCCAAAATCGGTTCGCCTCACGGCAGTGGCCTCGGTAAAACGCGCTGGTTCATCGAACGTTCCATTGCCTGGATTCATGCATTCAGACGGCTCAAGATTCGCTACGAACGGTACGCACACGTGCATGAGGCATTCCTCTCGCTCGCGTGCTGCTTGATGTGCTGGAACCAACTCAAGACAGTGTCTGATTAATTTCGCAACAGCTTC